>LJCR01000743.1 GCA_001399705.1 Kouleothrix aurantiaca | reverse complement strand
CGCGCGTGCTTTGCAGGTGGGCCTGGGCCTGAGTCAGGCGCAGTTGCGCCGCGCTCAGGTCGGCGGCGGTGGGGTTTTTCAGCGCCGCAAGGTCGGCCTGTGCAGCCTTGAGCTGCGCCTGCGCGCTGGCCACATCGGTGCCGCGCGCGTTGCCTTTCACCGCCTGGTTGAGCTGGGCCTGGGCCGCCGCAAGCTGCGCCTCGGCGCTGCGAAGGTCGGTTTCTTTCGGGCCGTCTTTCAGGCTTTGCAGCGCGGCCTGCGCGCTTTTCAGGTTGGCTTCGGCCTGCAGCACCTGCTGATCGAGATCGCTGGTTTCCAGCACTGCCAGGCGCGCGCCCTGCTGGACCTTATCGCCTTCCTTGACCAGCACCTGCGCGATGGTGCCAGCGGTACCAAAGCTGAGATCGATATCCTGAGCCGGCTTGATCTGGCCGCTGCCGCTCACACTCTGGGTCAGGTCGCCGCGCCGCACCGCCGCCGTGGTCGTCGTGGCGGTGGTGGTGCCGCCACAGGCCGCGAGCGCCAGCGCAGCTACCAGCAGCACCGCCCAAAATCGATGACGCATATTGCCCTTCTTCTATGTCCTCTGCTGGCAGACGCCAGCTCAAAAACATCAACAGCTGAAATTTCACGGGTTGCATTTATTATACTCTCTTAGCAAGGAGAAATGTTGCACAAACGTGTATTCGCAGCATCAATCGCACATTGTCGTGGCTCACGCGATACTCGCTCAGCACCGGGAAATAGTGCACAAACGTGTACGCTCAGCATCAGCCGCAAGCCATTCTCGGCCCACTACAAAAGGAAATACCCGCCTTCGCGCAGCCGCCACCAAACTTGACAGAAGTGCGGCTTCCCGCTATTCTGTGGCCGCATTCCAAATCCACAAAGGCGTGCTTCCGCCTTGCTGTTTCCATCAAATCAATCATCGCTCGAGGTATGTGCCATGCACCAAGAAACCTGGTCACCATTAGCGGAACCCGCGCTTGGTTCCGACGAGCGCCTGAGCTTCACCACGGCCGGCGACACAACCGCTCCCTTTGTTCACTGGTTTGCCAGCCAGCTTCAGGCTGTGCTGGCTCAGCAGGGGCACATGCTCCGCAACGGCGATGTCGAGGCCAGCGCGGCCGACAGCCCGGTGCGGCTGGTGCTCAACCTGTGCGATATCGACCGCCCGCGCCCGGTGCACCGCCGCGGCCAGGGCACCTTTGTCGCCACCATTGTCGAGGGCCCCGACAATGAGCGCGCGGTGATGAAAGCCGCCTACCCGGTGCTGGTGCGCTCGCTGTCGAATATGGTGGTGTTCAACACGCGCATCGACGGCGTGCTCGAAAGCCACTTCATCACCATCGAGCAGGGCCACTACGTGGTGCGCCACAGCGGCGATGACGAAATGTTTTTCGAGCAGATCTACGAGCGCATCCAGCCGCTGGCGTGCAGCCACCTGGTGATCAACAACGACTATGTGCCCGATCTGCCCGAAGCGCTGTGGAATGGCGACGAGCAGACGCGCCAGATCAGCTGGGCCGGTACGCGCCTCGACACCATGGGCCTGCTGCCGGCCGCCTTCCCGATCCACGAGTTCCTGAACGAGCGCGATCTGCGCCATGTCAAGCGGCTGTATGGCATCGGCGGCCTGAGCTACGGCAACCTGAGCGCGCGCGCCGCGCATGATTCTTCCACATTCTGGATGTCGGCGTCGGGCGTGGACAAGAGCAAGCTGCAGACGATTGGGCGCGATATTCTGCTGGTGACGGGCTACGAGCCCGAGACGCTGACGATGCGCCTGAGCGTGCCGCCCGCGATCGAGCCGCGCCGCGTCTCGGTCGATGCGATCGAGCATTTCATGATCTATCGCGAGCACCCGAGCGTCGGCGCAATTGTGCACATCCACGCCTGGTGGCGCGACCCGATCTCCTCCACGCAGGTGAACTACCCGTGCGGCACCTACGAGCTGGCCAGCGAAGTGGCCGAGCTGGTGCGCCAGGCGCCCGATCCATCGCGCGCGGTGATTGGCCTGAAGAACCACGGCCTGACGATCACTGGCCACTCGATCGAGGAAATTTTCGCGCGCATCGAGGGCATGATCGTCCCGCAGGTGCCGATGTCGTAGCAGCAGAAGTCAGGAGCCAGGAAGCAGAATGCTTGGTTCTGACTCCTGAATACTGGAGAATGCAATGGGCGCACTCGACGGCAAAGTCGCGATTGTGACGGGCGGCACTGGTGGGCTGGGCGCGGCGGTCGTTGCGGCGCTGCTCCATGCGGGCGCGGCAGTGTTTGTGCCGCACCGCACAGCCGGCGACCTCGACGGGCTGCGCGGGTCGCTCGGGCTGGATGCCAACGCACCGATCAGCGGGGATGTGCTCGACCTGGCCGACGAAGCGGCAGTGGCGCAGGCCTACACCAGCGCGGCCGAGCAGCTTGGCGGCATCGACATTCTGGTGAATGTCGCCGGCGGCTTTGGCGGCGGCAAGCGCAGCATCAGCCCCGAGCTGCTCGCCATCCTGGCCGACCCGGGCGACAAAGGCCCGGTGGAGCTGCTGACCGACGCGGGCGGCAGCGAGTGGCTGGTCAACCGGCGCAACGGCTTCCGCTACCCGGTTGAGGACGGCATCCCGATTATGCTGCTTGAGGAAGGCGAGAAAAACCGCGACGAGGGCCTGATCAACGGCTAGCGCGCTTTTAGCGCGGGGGCTGGGAGATGGGGAATAAGGGTTAGCGATTGTAGTGCTGATGCTGTTTCCCTATTCCGCCCCGCTTTCCTGATAATGCACTACGCGCGACGAAACACGCAGCCCGCTCCTTTTGGGAGCGGGCTGTTTTTTATGCGTAATACCAGGTACGGATGATTACTTCTCTATTGT
>LJCR01000741.1 GCA_001399705.1 Kouleothrix aurantiaca | reverse complement strand
CGGCGCTCAGCATTGCCGCCACCAGCGCCGTGATCACAATGGCGATGATACCAGCCACCAGCGCCGAGCCAACCGCGCCCATGCCAATATCGAGCACCGGCTGGCCGGCCAGCGGGTCGATCCACAGGCTGCGCAGCAGCTGCCCGAGCAGCATCAGCGCACCGGCCACCGCGCCATTGATCGCGCCAAAGCGCGCGCCTTCCTGCGGCGTTTTGATCGAGTCGTTATTTGCCGAAAGCAGGCCAATGATCAGGCCAATGATCAGCGACACCATCCAGATCGTCTTCCCGCCGACGATCATGATTGTGGCGATGCCCGCGATACCGGCCCAGAAGCCAAATCGTATCTTACTCATCGCCCACCTATGCTTTCTGTCCAACATCCTCACCGAGCAAGCCGGTGGGGCGGAAGACGAGGATGGCCACCAGAATACCGAAGATCACGGCGTTGGTCCACTGCGTCGCCAGATACTGGTCGGAGAGCGTTTGGATCAGGCCGATCAGGAAGCCGCCGAGCATTGCGCCCGCGACGTTGCCGATGCCGCCGAGCACCGCCGAGGTGAACGACAGCAGGCCGGCCTTGAAGCCCAGGTCGAACACGACCTGCGTGGTGTAGATCGCGGCGATCAGGCCCGCCGCGCCGGCCAGCGCCCCGCCAAGCAGGAAGGCCAGCGAAATCGTGCGGTCGACATCGATGCCCATAAGCCGGGCGGCATCGCGGTCCTGGGCGGTAGCGCGCATCGCTTTGCCGGCACTGGTACGCTGCACAAACAGGTACAGGCTCAGCATCAGCGCCACGCTCACCAGCACCACCGCGATATCAAGCCAGCTCAGGCTAATCGGCGCATCGTTGCCAAACAGGTTATCGGTGGAAACAAGACCGGCCGGCACGTCTTTCGGCGCAACGTCGGTGGAGCCCATCTTGGGGTGCTTGGCGCGATCTTCAAGCTCGACGCGCGCCGGGCTGCCTTCGGGGCCAAGCACGGCATTGCGCGTGGCATTCAGCGCCGTGACCGAGATCGCGGTCAGCACGATCAGCGGCAGCACCCACATCGCCATCCGCGCAATCGCGCGCTCGGGGCGGAAGCGGCGGTTGAGCTGCAGAATGCCCCACAGGCCGATGGCGAACAGCACCACAAAGACAAACAGGCCATACAGCGCGCCAGTGTCGCCGCGCCGCCACGGCAGCTTGCCCCACAGCAGGCCCAGGTTCTGCAGCACAAACGACACACCGATCGCCGAGATCAGTGGCGCGAGGCGCGGCGCGTTTCGCAGGCGCCGGTACGCAATCCGCTCGATGCTGTAGTTCAGAAAGGCCGTGAAGCACATCACGACGATCAAAATCACAAACAGGATCAGGCCACGCTCCAGCGGCGGCGTATTGCGATTCAGGCCACTCAGGCCGATCAGCATCAGCGCCGCGAACGAGCCAAGCATAAACACATCGCCGTGGGCAAAATTAATCAGCTCGATAATGCCGTACACCAGTGTGTAGCCGAGCGCAATAATCGCCAGGATCGCGCCCTTCGACACGCCGGTAATAAGCTGTTGGGCGAGTAGGGCCGGGTTCTGCACCGCCTGACTGAGGATGCGGAACAGCACCAGCGCCAACACTAGCCCCAGCAACCCGCCAACGATCCAGCGACCAAGGTTCTGGGTTGCGGGGCGGGAAGCAGGTTGCGCCGTAGTAGCCATGGGGACTCCTTCACGTTGTGCGTATTCTGGTGCCCGATGCGACAAGCGCGGGGCCGGAGCCCCGCGCTTGTCGCGTCCCTACACGATTGTTACTTCAGCACTGCGGTGTTCTCGGTGTCGAACTTGCCGCCCTTGACCTGGACACCGCTCATGGTGGTGAGGCTGGTGTCGCCGTTCTGGTCGATGCTGAACTTGCCGGTCACGCCATCGAAGTCCTTGGTGGCGAACACGGCGTCGAGGATGGCCGCGCGGTCGGCTTTGCAGACCTTGTTGATGGCGGCCAGCGCCACGTTGGTGGCCTCGTAGCCGTACACCGCGTACACCTCAGGCTCGCTGTTGAACTGCGCCTTGTAGGCGTCGTACCACTCTTTGCCCTTGCCGGTCAGTTTCGGGCCGGGCACGCCACCGAAGGTGATGTAGGCGCCTTCGGAAGCCTCGCCGGCAGCCTCGAGGAACGCTTCCTCATAGATGCCGTCCGGGCCCATGAACTTGCCGGTGAAGCCAGCGGCGCGCAGGTCCTTCAGCAGCAGGCCGGCGTTGTTCTGGGTGATACCGCCGAAGTACACCAGGTCGGGGTTGGCGCTCTTGATCTTGGTGCCAAGCGCCTTGTAGTCCTGGGCCTTCTTGTCGATACCCTCGTAGCCCGCCTCGGTGAAGCCCAGTTCCTTGGCCTTGGCGCGGAACACGTCGGCAATACCCTTGCCGTAGGTCTCGGTGTCGTGCAGGATGTAGACGCTCTTCACGCCCAGCTCCTTGGCCCAGTTGGCCGCAGCCGAGCCCTGGATGTCGTCGGCCGGCACCACGCGGGTGTAGTTGCGCTTGCCGTTCGGGTAGTACTTGTCGGGCTCGCCGGCCTCAGCGCCCGCCGTCTTGGTCAGGCCCGGGTAGGTGTTGGCCGGGCTGATCATCACCAGGCCAGCCTGGTTGAGGATCGGGATCGAGACCTTGGCCGCGCCCGAGTTGAAGGTGCCGATGTACACCATCACGCTGGCGTCAGCGGCGGCCTTGTTCGCGTTGTTGGCTTCCTGGGTCGGGTCCCACTTGCCGGCAGCAGCGGTCGCGTCGTCCATGTCCTCGTAGGTGATCTTGATGCTGCCGTTGCAGGCGGTGTTGTTGTCCTGCTTCAGGCGCTGGTTGATCGCGTTCACCACGGTGTCGGACTGGGCCTTCGA
>LJCR01000740.1 GCA_001399705.1 Kouleothrix aurantiaca | reverse complement strand
GCCGCTCTTCGGGCAGGAAATCGAGCTGGTGATGATGTTTGATCGCGCGCGCGCTGACGCCGGCGGCATTCGTCATCTCGCTGCTCACCAGGCCGCAGCCGCCCAGGCCCAGGATCATGCGCCGGAACACACTATCCGTGACGCCCACCATTGGCGCGAGTGTGATATTCGGCTGAATAAGAATATGCCCAACCATGTAGCTGGTGGGCAGGTCGTCATACTGATTCATTCGCCCATACCTTATGTTGATAGGCCCGTATTATAGCACGCGCCGCCGCCAAAGATAGTTTGCAAGGCGCAACCGTTCTTCGCGATTTCGATCACAGAATTTAACACCCCGCTAACCTGCCATTGATATGCGGCGGCTAGTCTTGATACATCCACGTTGCGCAGGGCCTGGCTGCGATGCGTGCAAATGCCGGGCCGCCATTTACCGCTGAAGGAGGAGAGTGTTCATGATTCGCATGCCAAAATCGCTGGCATCAACTGCCGCTGCTGCGCTGGCCGCGCTGGCAATCGGCACCGCCGCAGCCGCTGGCGTCGGCGGCCCGGTTGGGCCAAGCACCAGCACCACGCCCTATGTCGTGCCGACCGAGCCCGGCGTCGCCACCAAATCGATCCTGACCGTCGGCGACTCGGTGAATGCCAAGCCCGACGGCACACCCTACCGCATGGTTGGCATCCCCGACGGCCTGGGAGCGTTCGATAATGGCAACGGCACCTTCACCGTGCTGATGCACCACGAGCTTGGCAGCACCGCCGGCGTCGTGCGCGCGCACGGCGCTGTCGGCTCGTTCGTTTCGAAATGGACTATTCGCAAGCGAGACCTGACGGTGCTGCACGGCGAAGACCTCATCCAGCAGATCGCAACCTGGAACAGCGCGAGCAGCAGCTACAACGCCCCAGCCAAGGGCATTGTGCTCAATCGCCTGTGCTCGGCCGACCTGCCAGCGCGCTCGGCATTTTATGACGATGGGCGCGGCTACAACGGGCGCATCTTCATGGATGGCGAGGAAGCGGGGGCCGAGGGCCGCGCCTTTGCCCACCTGATGAACGGCACCAGCTACGAGCTGCCGCGCCTGGGCAAGTTCAGCCGCGAGAACTCGCTGGCCAACCCCGAGAGCGGCGACAAGACGGTGGTCGTCGGCACCGACGACAGCAACGGCGGCCAGATCTATATCTATGTCGGCAAGAAAACCAACAGCGGCAGCCCGATCGAGCGCGCCGGCCTGACGAATGGCACGCTGTACGGCGTTGCAGTGAGTGGCTTCCCGGCAGAAATTGCTGCCAGCGGCATTCCTTCGGGCAGCGCCTTCACGCTGGCCAGCCTGGGCAATGTCGAAAACACCAGCGGCGCGCAGCTTGAGAGCATGAGCGTGGCCGCCGGCGTGACGGCCTTCCAGCGCCCCGAGGATGGCGCGTGGGACCCCAAGCACCCGAACGATTTCTACTTTGTCACCACGGCCAGCTTCACCGGCAACAGCCGCCTGTGGCGCCTGCGCTTCGCGGATGCTGAGCACCCCGAACGCGGCGGAACAATCGCCATGCTGCTCGACGGCAGCGAAGGCCCGAAGATGATGGACAACCTGACCATCAGCGAGCGCGGCCAGATCATTATTCAGGAAGACCCGGGCGGCAACGACTACCTGGCGAAGCTGCGGCGCTACAGCATCAAGAACGACACGCTGGCCGAGATCGCGCAGCACGACCCCGCGCGCTTCTTGCCCGGCGCGCCAAACTTCCTGACCATCGACGAAGAGTCCTCGGGCGTGATCGATGCCTCGGACATTCTGGGCGAGGGCTGGTACCTGTTCGACGTGCAGGCGCACTACAGCGCCGGCGACGCCGAGCTGGTGGAAGGCGGGCAGCTGCTGGCGCTGCACCTGCCGCCCGGCCGCCAGTAGAATCACGGCTCATTAATCCGCAGATGGCGCAGATTACACAGATGCTGGCTTTCCTCATCTGCGTAATCTGCGTCATCTGCGGATTTTCTATTTTCCCCGAACAACATCCGCTCCGGCTTGCCAAAAGCCGCCCCCGGCAGTACCATAGCGTCACATCCACATGCTGCGCCGGGAGGCACCGCTATGCCCGACCCATGGCTCCGTGATGCGATTGCGGCAATCAACGCCGACTTCACGCGCTCGGCCGACACGCACCTCGTGCCGGTGCCGCTGCATGCGCTGCCGCAGATCAAGCTCTACATCAAAGACGAATCGACCCATGTGACTGGCAGCCTGAAGCATCGCCTGGCGCGCTCGCTGTTTCTGTACGCGCTGTGCAACGGCTGGATCACGCGCGACACGCCGGTGATCGAGGCGTCGTCTGGCAGCACCGCCATCTCCGAGGCCTACTACGCGCGCCTGCTCGGCCTGCGCTTTATTGCGGTGGTAGCGCGCAGCACCTCGCCCGAGAAGCTGCGCCGCATTACGCAATACGGCGGCGAGTGCGTGCTGGTGGACGACCCGCGCCAGGATCGCGCGCACGCCCGCGCGCTGGCCGCCGAGCTGGGCGGGCATTTCATGGATCAGTTTACGTTTGCCGAGCGCGCAACCGACTGGCGCGGCAACAATAATATTGCCGAGTCGGTGTTCAAACAGCTGGCCGACGAGCCGCACCCCTGCCCGCGCTGGATCGTGTGTGGCGCGGGAACGGGCGGCACCGCCGCGACGTTTGGGCGCTATATCCGCTACCGCAGCTACGCCACCGAGGTGTGCGTGGTCGATCCCGAGCGCTCGGTCTTCTACGAATATTTTCGCACCGGCGAAGCCGGCGCAAGCCCGCCCGGCGGGTCGGGCGTCGAAGGCATTGGGCGCCCGCAGGTCGAGCCGTCGTTCATGCCCGAGCTGGTCGACCACATGATTCGCG
>LJCR01000074.1 GCA_001399705.1 Kouleothrix aurantiaca | reverse complement strand
ATATCCAGGCTGCGCGGTAAGTGCGGACTGGAACGAGCTTGTGGCGCGCGATGATATTGATCTCGTGATCGTCGCGACAACCAACGATGCCCTGGCACCAATTGCGCTGGCGGCGATCGAGCGTGGCAAGCACGTGCTGGTGGAAAAGCCGGCTGCGCGTAATGCCGCCGAACTGCGCCCGCTCCTCCGTGCCGCTGAGCGCGCAGGCATGACTGTAAAGGTTGGCTTTAATCATCGCTTCCACCCGGCGTTTCAGCAGGCCCACACAATCTTCGAGAGCGGCGTGCTTGGCCCACTGATGTACGTGCGGGCACGCTATGGTCACGGCGGGCGGCTGGGCTACGAGCGCGAGTGGCGCGCCGACCCAGCAATCGCTGGCGGCGGTGAGATGCTCGACCAGGGCGTGCACCTGATCGATCTGGCGCGCTGGTTCGCTGGCGATTTCGTCGATGTACAAGGCCACGTCGGCACATTCTTCTGGAATATGCCGGTAGAAGACAACGGCTTTGCAATGCTCAAAACCGCGCAGGGTCAGGTTGCCTGGCTCCATGCGAGCTGCAGCGAGTGGAAAAACTTGTTCTGCTTCGAAATTTTTGGCCGCTATGGCAAGCTGCAGATCGATGGGCTGGGCGGCAGCTATGGCGTCGAGCGCCTTTCCTACTACCAGATGTTGCCGCAGATGGGCCCACCGCCAACAACAATTTGGGAATACCCTGGCGAAGATCGATCGTGGCACGACGAGTACGCGCACATGCGCAACTGTATTCGTGAGCGCAGCCAGCCCATGGGCACACTTGCCGATGCGCTCGCTGCACTTGAAGTGGTTGAAACGCTGTATCATCTGTCGGCGCCAGCCAGCCAGCCGGGAGAGGCCCATGATTATCACGCGTAGCCCGCTGCGCATCTCGCTTGGCGGCGGCGGCACCGACCTGCCATCGTATTACCGTAAACACAGCGGTTTTCTGATCGCTGCGGCGATCGACAAGTATGTGTATATTACGCTGCATCAGACGTTTGTCCAAGAGCTGATCGTCAAATATTCTAAGCTTGAGCGTGTGGCAAGCGTCGATGAAGTGCAACACCCAATTATCCGCGAGGCGCTGCGGCTCACCAGCATCGACGGGCCGAACCTTGAGATCACCAGCATGGCCGACATCCCGGCCGGCACCGGGCTTGGCTCATCTGGCAGCTTCACCACAGCCCTGCTAAAGGCTTTGCATAGCCACAAGAAGAACTTAGTACACCCGCGCGATCTAGCCGAGCAGGCCTGCCAGATCGAGCTTGATCGCCTTGGCGAGCCAATCGGCAAGCAGGATCAATATATTGCGGCATACGGTGGCCTGACATGTTTCCAGTTCTTACCAAACGATCAGGTTGAGGCCTGGCCGCTGAAAATCGACACGGAAACGCTTTACAATCTTGAAGATAATTTATTGCTCTTCTTCACCGGCTACAGCCGCTCGGCTTCAAGTATTTTGAAGGAGCAGGACGATAAGAGCAAGCAAAGCGACCAGAGCATGGTTGATAACTTGCATTTCGTGAAAGAGTTGGGTTACCAGAGCAAAGACGCCCTTGAGGCCGGCAACCTGCGACGCTTTGCTGAGCTCATGAATGTGCACTGGGAATACAAAAAGCAGCGCAGCGGCACGATGAGTAACCCCGATATCAATACCTGGTACGAAATTGCGATGAAAAATGGCGCGCTGGGCGGTAAGCTGATTGGCGCAGGCGGCGGCGGCTTCCTGATGTTCTACGCTGAGGATAAAAGCCGCCTGCGCCACGCGATGGCACAAACAAGCCTGCGCGAGGTGCGCTTCCGGTTCGATTTTGAAGGCACCAAAGTGGTAATTCAGTAGGATGGCGCACGTGATTGCAGTGCTAAAACGGCCGTGGGTACGTGTGCTCCTCCAAGGGCTTGTGAGCCTGGCACTGATTGCAGCGCTAGTGTTTGCGGCGCGCAGCGCGAACCTGCTGTCAAGCTTTCGCGCCATCAGCCCGGCGGCAGTTGTGCTCGCGGGCGGGCTTCAGACTGTTGGATTTGCGCTGAACAGCCGGCGCTGGCAAATCCTTCTAGCCAGCGCCGGCATCAGCGAGCGGCTGGGCAACCTCACAGTCCTCTATTTTATTGGCCAGTTTTGCTCGCTTTTTTTACCCACCGGCACGGGCGGCGATGTCGTGCGCACCTATGAGGTGGCACGGCGCAACGGTCGACCTGCCGAGGCGGTGCTGGCCACGCTGCAAGAGCGCCTTCTGGGCCTGGGGGCATCACTGCTGATCGGTGTGGTGGCGGTGCTGTACTACCTGCCACTCGTGCCGCTTCAGCTACGCATCTGGGTGCTGATAATAGTTGCTGCAGGTTCAGTAGCCATTGCGCTACTGCTGTATCCGCGCTTGCTCTTTGCACTGGCGAATTGGGTATGGCACGCATACGGCCAGCGGCCACTGCTCAAACGGCTCGTTCAACATCGGTTTGTGCAGCGCGTGATTGCAGTGCTGCGCCCGATTGGCGAGCTACCGCCCCTGCCGCTGGCTCGGCTGTTACTCCTACTGTGTATGGCGCTTGCAGCCGTGCTTATGGGCATTGGCATGTATTATGTTATTGGCCAGTCGATGGGACTAACTGTGGGGCTGATGAGCTTTTGCCTGGCAGTGCCGCTGGTATGGATCGTGCGGATGGCACCAGTTTCGCTGAATGGCATCGGTGTGGGTGAAGGGTCGTTTGTCTTTTTGATGAGCCTGTTCGGTATTCCGGCAAGCCAATCACTGGCGCTGGCACTGGCAGTTCTGGCTGTCATGAGCGCCGCAGCACTGGCGGGAGGTGTCCTGCTGGCCTGGCGCGTCGCCCGTGGGAGCTGGGGCGTCGCTCGGCGCATACCGAACGAGCCAGCTACCGGGGTAGCGCATGAACATCGCTGATATTCCAGTAGCATTACTGGCTGGCGGGCTGGCAACGCGCCTGCGGCCAATCACGGAAACAATACCTAAAGCGATGGTCGAGATCTGCGGCCGGCCCTTCATTGATCATCAGCTCCGGTTGCTGCACCGCAATGGGGTGCGCCGGGTGGTACTATGCCTGGGCTATCTGGGCGAGCAGGTCCAGGCACACCTCGGCGACGGCGCGGCGCTCGGTATGGAACTGCGCTATTCATTTGATGGCCCGCAGCTCTTAGGCACTGGCGGCGCATTGCTGCGCGCCGCGCCACTGCTCGGGCCAGTGTTCTGGGTACTCTATGGCGACTCATATCTTGAGATCGAGTACCAGGCAGTACTGGCGCATTTCGCCCAGGCTGGGGCGCAAGGGTTGATGACGGTGCTGGAAAATGCCAACCGCTGGGATGGCAGCAACGCCCTATTTCGTAACGGTGAGCTGCTGCGCTACGACAAGCGCCAGCCAACGCCAGACATGACTTTCATTGACTACGGGGCGGCGCTGCTGCGCGAAAGCGTACTGGCACGGATCCCGCCCGATCGGGCCGCCGATCTAGCTGATCTGTACCATGATCTGGTAGAAGAGCGAGCCATGATCGGCTATGAAGTGACGCAGCGCTTTTATGAAATTGGCTCGCACACGGGGCTAGCAGAAATCAAGACATACCTGTGTGGTTCGTAAACGTACCAGACTTGTGCCGCTACGAGGAAACTGATGACATTTGCAAACCAATATATTGCCGAAGCGACCCAGATCCTCGCGCAGCTCGACATAGCTGCGATTGAGCGGATGGCGACACTGCTGCACGAACTGCGCGAGCGCCAGGGCCGACTGTTCTTTCTGGGCGTTGGCGGAAGCGCAGCAAACGCATCGCACGCTGTAAACGATTTTCGGAAGATCGCACAGATCGAATCTTACACCCCCACTGATAATGTGTCTGAGCTTACTGCGCGCGTCAACGACGAAAGCTGGGAAAGTGTGTTTGTGAACTGGCTGCGCGGTAGCCGCCTAAATGGCAAGGACATGATCTTTGTGCTTTCTGTGGGCGGCGGCGATCTCGCGCGTAGTATTAGCCCGAACCTGGTGCGCGCGCTGCAGTATGGCAAAGAAGTCGGCGCGACTATTTGCGGTGTGGTGGGCCGCGACGGCGGCTATACTGCCAAGGTCGCCGATGCCTGTGTAATTGTGCCAACGATAAACGCTGAAACCATCACACCGCACGCTGAAGCCTTTCAGGGCGTGATCTGGCATCTGCTGGTGTCGCACCCTGCGGTAAAGGCGGTGGAAACGAAATGGGAATCGACCCGCTGATGCAGCGTGCCGTGTTTCTGGATCGCGACGGCGTGCTGAACCGAGTATTTGTGCGCGATGGCGTAACGTACCCGCCCGCCAGCATAGCTGAGCTTGAGCTTTTGCCTGGCGTCGTGCAGGCAGTGCGTACCCTTGCGCAGCACAATCTGCGCCGAATTGTGGTTACTAACCAGCCTGATGTCGCACGTGGCACACAAACTCGTGCCATGGTTGAGCAGGTCAATCAGCAGATCGCCGCGCAATTACCGCTCGACGACATAGTAACCTGCTTTCACGACAACACTGACCACTGCGCGTGCCGCAAGCCCAGACCAGGGCTTCTAATCCTAGCTGCCCAACGCTACTCGCTTGATCTGGCGCATAGCTTTATGGTTGGCGATCGCTGGAGCGATATCGTCGCCGGGCAAGCGGCTGGCTGTTATACTATCCTCATTATGACACCCTATAGCCAGGCGGCGCGCTGCATGCCAGATGCCGCCGCAGCAAATCTGCCGGAAGCCGTGCAGCATATTATTGAACATATCCGTAAGGAGCCGCACGATGACGCCAACGCTTGATGCGCTGCGTATTAAAATATTTGCAGATGGAGCCGATAAAGCCGGCATGCTGGACATGATCCAAAAGCCGTATATTTCCGGCCTTACTACCAACCCCACGCTTATGCGCAAGGCAGGTGTGGCTGATTACCGCGCTTTTGCGCAGGATGTACTTGCCGCGCTGCCCAACGTGCCAATCTCGTTCGAGGTTTTTTCCGACGACTTCGCGGATATGGAGCGTCAGGCATACGAGATCGCGTCGTGGGGCACCAATGTATATGTAAAAATACCTGTGACGAATACACAGGCTGAGCCAGCATTCGGCCTGGTTCGCCGCCTTGCGCAGGCTGGCATCAAGCTCAATGTCACCGCGCTCATGACATTAGAGCAAGTGCGCGAGGTGTCTGCAGCGCTGGCTGGCGGCACGCCAAGCTGCATCTCTGTATTTGCTGGAAGAATTGCTGACACCGGCCGAGATCCGCTGCTGATTATGCGTGCTGCACTGGAAGTTATGCGGCCCCATCCCGAGCAGGAGCTGATCTGGGCAAGCCCGCGCGAGCTGCTGAATATCTTCCAGGCGGATGCGATTGGCTGCCACATTATCACGGTAACAACCGATATTCTGAAGAAACTGGATCTGGTAGGCCGCGACCTGGATGAGTATTCACTCGACACTGTCAAAATGTTTTACAATGATGCACAACAAGCACACTATCAACTCTAATCGAGCCTGTGAAGCGAGCCACCCATGCACATCCTGATCACCGGCTCCAGCGGCCAGATCGGCACAAACCTTGCGCTGCGCCTCCTCGATGGCGGGCACACGGTATTTGGCATCGACAAGCGCGTGAATAGCTGGACCGACCGCATCCCGACGCTGCTGCAAGACCTGGGCGCGCCGTTCCGCGATTTCGTGGGCGGCATCGGCAGCGTGCCCTACCCCAAAGTCGATCTGGTGGTGCATCTGGCCGCCAACGCTAAAGTACACGAACTGGTGCAGTTCCCGCACCGCGCCATGGAAAACATCGCGCTGACGTTTAACGTGCTGGAGTTCTGCCGCCACAACAAGCTCCCGCTGATCTTCTCGTCCTCACGCGAGGTGTATGGCGACATTCATCGCTATATTACCGAGGAAACGCACGCCGATTTCTCCTTCACCGAAAGCCCCTACTCGGCCAGCAAGGTCGCGGGCGAGGCGCTGGTGTATTCCTACGCGCGCTGCTATGATGTGCCCTATATCGTCTTTCGCTTCTCAAACGTGTATGGCCGCTACGACAACGACAATGAGCGAATGGAGCGCGTGATCCCGCTGTTCATTGAGCGCATGCGCGCCGGCCAGCCGGTGACGGTGTTTGGCCGCGAGAAGACGCTCGATTTCACCTATGTGGACGACTGTGTGAACGGCATTATCGCGGGCATTGAGCGGCTGCTGAGCGGGCAGGTGCGCAACCAGACGATCAATCTCGCCTATGGCAAGGGCAACACGCTGGTACACATGGCCGAGCTGATCGCGGACGCGCTGGGCGTGGATGGACAAATCACGGTCGAACCTTCCAAGCGCGTGGGCGAAGTGACGCGCTATATTGCCGATATTAGCCGCGCCGCCGAACTGCTCGACTACGCGCCGCAGGTGCCGCTCGACGAAGGCATCCGCCGCGCAGTCGCGTGGTCGCAGGCGTGGGCCGCGCGCGAGAAGTAGGCAACTGTATGGCTGCGCCGCTTATCTCAATCGTCACGCCCTCGTTCAACCAGGGCGAATTTATTGCCGCCACCATCGACTCGGTGCTGGCGCAGGACTACCCGCAGATCGAGTATCTGGTTGTCGACGGCGGCTCGACCGACGGCACGCTCGATATTCTGCATAGCTATGGCGAGCGCCTCCGCTGGCTTTCCGAGCCCGATGGCGGCCAGGCCGACGCGGTGAACAAGGGTATTGCGCGCACCCGCGGCCCAATTGTCGCCTGGCTCAACGCCGACGATGTCTACCTGCCGGGCGCGGTGGCGCGCGCCGTTGACGAGCTGGAAAAACACCCTGAGGCCGGGCTGGTTTATGGCAATGCCGAATTTATCGACCGCGCCGGCACAGCGCTCGGCCCCTGCCCGCAGGTCGAGCCGTTCAGCCTCAACCGCTTGATTCACCATCTCGATTTCATTGTGCAGCCGGCAACTTTTTTCCGCCGCGCCGCTTTTGACACGGTCGGCGGGCTGGATGCCGGGCTGCGCTACTGCCTCGACTACGACCTGTGGATCCGGCTGGCGCGCCACGCCCCGGTGCGCTACCTGCCCGCAACGCTGGCCCAGGCCCGCATCTACGCCGAGACCAAAACCGCCAGCGGCGGGCTTGAGCGCCTCGACGAGATCGAGCGCATGATTCGGCGGCATGGCCGCGCGCTGCTGCCCAACCTGTTCTATGGCGAAATGGTCAAGGCCAGCTGGCGCGCAGGGTTGCGCGCACTGGCGGGCGGGAGCGTCTGGAACGGCGCCGATGCATGGCGGCGCGGCGCATTCTACAGCGGCGCCTACCTGTTTCGCAAGGTGCGCTATGGGCGCTGAAACGCACGCCTGGCCCGCGCTTGGCCCGCAGCCGCTTGTCACGATCGTGACGCCGTCGTTCAACCAGGGCGAGTTTATTGCCGCCACAATCGAATCGGTGCTGGCGCAAGACTACCCGCAGATCGAGTACTTTGTCATGGACGCCGGCTCGGCCGATGGCACACTCGACATTCTGCATAGCTATGGCGAGCGCATTCGCTGGGTTTCCGCCCCCGACCGGGGCCAGGCCGACGCGATCAACCAGGGCTGGCGGCGCGGCGCGGGCGCAATCGTCGCCTGGCTCAATGCCGACGACCGCTACGAGCCCGGCGCGGTGCGCGCCGCCGTCGAGCAGCTATGCGCGCATCCCAATGCCAGCGGCGTGTATGGCGACTGCGCCTATATCGACGAGCGCGGCGACCCGATTGGCGCGCACCCCAGCGCCCCGTTCGACTACCTGCGGCTGGTGCGCACTGGTATGACGCCAATCGCCCAGCCAGCTGCATTTCTGCGCCGCGCTGCGGTTGAGCAGGCCGGCGGGGTCGATGAGCGCCTGCACATGGTGCTCGATCTGGATTTATGGCTGCGCCTGGGCCGGCTTGGCCCGCTGGTCTATGTGCCAGAACGCTGGGCCGCATTTCGCGAGCACGCCAGCAGCAAAACTATCGCCCGGCAGGCGCGCGCCGCGCCCGAGGTGCTGGCCACCTTCGAGCGCTTCTTTGCCGACCCCACGCTGCCGCCCGAAATTCGCGCCTTGCAGGGCGAAGCGCTCAGCAGCGCGCAGGTGTTTGCCGGCAATGCCCTGATGATGGGCGGGCAGCTCGCGGCAGCGCGCCGCTACGCCCTGCGCGGACTGCCCGGCGCCGCGCCGCGCATCCAGCTCATGGCGCTGAAGG
>LJCR01000739.1 GCA_001399705.1 Kouleothrix aurantiaca | reverse complement strand
GGGCGGGGTGCTGGTGGTTTTCCCCGAAGGCCACCGCAGCCGTGAGGGCGGCCTGCTCGAAGGGCGCGGCGGCGCGGTGCGGCTGGCGGTACGCACAGGAGTGCCGATCGTGCCGATCGCGATCTGGGGCACCGAAAATGGCCTGAAGGGCGCCGCGCTGCGCAAGCCAATTCATGTCAAGATCGGCAAGCCATTCTATCTGAGCGCGCCGAACGGCAAGATTCCCTGGGATCGCATGAACGAGCTGACTGAAACGATGATGCTGCATCTCGCCGAGCTGCTGCCGCCAGAGTACTGGGGCTTCTACCGCGGGCGCATGGAGCAGCTACAGCTCGCGTCTGCGCCGGCCGAGCCGGAGGCGTAGCGCGATGACAAAGCAACAAAACGCCGGTGGCACCTGCCACCGGCGTTTTATGTTGGCGCAAAAGCATCTAGCCTACCAGCGTGCCTTCGTCGGGCTCGCCGAGCAGCTTGTTCGTCAGGAACAAGGCCAGCCGCGTTGCGAGCGCGCTCAGCACCAGGCTCAGAATGCCATATACCAGCCGTCGCTTCGTATCGTCGTCCATGAAGTCCTCCCCATCATACAGCGTATTAACCGCGCCGCCGCCCACCAAAGATAATACTTGCAAAGTACAGCAGTTGCAGCACCGCCTGTGCCGCGCCGGCAATATAGGTGAGCGCCGCCGCGTTTAGCATCGAGCTGACGCCCTGCGCTTCTTGCGTGGTGACGAGCCCATTACGCATAAGCATTTCGCGTGCCCGCGAACTGGCGTTCAGCTCCACCGGCAGCGTAATCAGCGAAAAGAACACCGCCGCGCTCATCAGGATCAGGCCGGCGACTGCAATCGTGAAGCCCAGGTTGCCGCCACGCCCGGCCGCTGCGCCAAACATCAGGCCGATGAAGACCAGGATCGTTCCGAAGCTCGAGCCGATATTGGCAATGCCGACAATGCCCGAGCGCAGTTGCAGCCAGAAATAACCCTGCTTGTCCTGCATTGCGTGGCCAAGCTCGTGGGCGACCACTGCCATGGCTGCCACCGAAGGCGTTTGCGACGAGCCAGCCGACAGGCGCATAATTTTGCCGCGCGGGTCGTAGTGGTCGGTCAGGTCGCCCGGGATCATTTCGACCTGTACATAATCAAGGCCCTCGTTGCGCATCAGCACGCGCGCAACGTCGGCGCCGGTCATGTTCTGCATATTGCGCACTTGCGAGAATTTCTGGTAGGTCGATTTTACCTTCCACTGCGCAAATAGCGCCAGCCCGATCGCGGGCAGCATGAAAATCAGATATTGAAAGTTAAAGAATAGGAATGGCATAGCATCCTCCCGCAGCAGGCCACACATCCGTGGCATGGAAAGTATAGCACCGAGTGCGCTTTTACGGCATTAGAACCGTGTTAGAGCTTGCGGCCTTTGCTTTAAATCTCTGGGAACGTTAACCACCAAGACACGAAGGTACCAAGGTTTAGGAATATGTCGAGTTTTGCTGCCGTAATGAAATGTACAGGCGCATCCTGAGTGCGCAAAGCGCGTATCGAAGGGTGTGCCACCGATGCACACATTAAGAGACTTCGCAAGCTCTCGCAGGCCTACGCACTCGTGCCGATGCTCAGGGCTGCGTCGATGGTGGCGGCCAGGCGATTGCGCAGCCAGGCCCATGTTTCGCGGCCACTGCGCGGAGCCAGCAGCAGGCCGCATGCCAGCCCTATCAGAAAGATACGTAGGCGCATCAGATGCCCTCGCCGTCGGTGTTGGCCGGGCGCGCGCTGCCCAGCATGTCTTGTGCTGCCACCTGAACTTTGGCCACTGCGTCGGTGGCGATCTGCTGCGCGCGCTGCACGGCGTCGTCGGCGCGCTGCTTCAGCTCCACGCCGCGCTCGGTGATCTGTTCGCGCGTTTCCGAGCCACTGCGCGGCACCAGGAGCGTCGCCGCCGCTGCACCCACCATCGCCCCAAGAAAAAGGCCTCCCAGCAACACGAGATCATTCTTTTCCTGGCTCATATACCATTCCTTTCGCGTGCATGATATGGAAGACCGCGCGCACGCAGTTTCCCAACCACTATCATGCAAGTCGTGTGCCAATCGCGGCGCGTTTGTGCTATTGTAGCGCCGCGCACCGCCGCGTCAAATTTGTCCCCTGCTTGTAACTTTGCCGCGCTAGAGTGGCAGCAGGCTACCCTGCCCTGCCGCCGAGGGAGATGGCGTATAATGCTCGCTATGAAGATTGAAATCACCCCCACGCCCGACGACGATACGGTTGCTGCGATCGTAGCGGCGCTGGCTGCGTATGATACTGGCGCGCCTGAGGAGCTTGGTGCTGCTGGCCCGCACGCCTCGATGTGGGCGGCTGCCAACCGCCAGGCCGCCCAGGGCTTGCCGCCACCCGTCACGCCCACGCCACGCTGGGCCGAGGCCGAGCGCGCGCGCCGCGCCGAGCGCTGGAGCAGCGGCATCGTTGGCTTGTAGATCGCTGTCCGCTGGCGCTGCTGCCAGCGGCATTACGGATTGACGTACATGTTTGACACTGTGCTGATTGCGAACCGCGGCGAGATCGCCTTGCGGGTGATGCGCGCATGCAAAGAGCTGGGCCTGCGCACGGTTGCCGTGTATAGCGAGGCCGATCGCGACGCGCCGCACGTGCGCTACGCCGACGCGGCCTTTCTGATTGGCCCGCCGCCCGCGCCGCAAAGCTACCTCGACGGCGACGCGATTGTGGCGGCGGCACGCGCTGCCGGCGCGGGCGCAGTACACCCCGGCTATGGGTTCCTGGCCGAGAATGCCGGCTTTGCGCGCGCCTGCGCCGCCGCTGGCCTGGTGTTTATTGGCCCGCCGCCCGAGGCAATGGAGCGCATGGGTGGCAAGGTTGCGGCC
>LJCR01000738.1 GCA_001399705.1 Kouleothrix aurantiaca | reverse complement strand
CCTTTGGCCACGGCAGCTACACGCCGCTCAAAAGCGGGAACAACCGGGTTGCGGCGTTTCTGCGTCAGGATGGCGATTCGGCCGCGCTGGTGCTGCTGAACTTTGGCCGCCAGCCGGTCGCAGGTGTTGCGCTGAACGCGGACACAAGCGATCTCGCGCCGGGCAGCTACCAGCCTGCCACGCTGCCCGACGACGGCGTAAGTGCCGCGCCGCTCACGGTTGAGGCGGGGGGCGCGATAGCTGGCTACGCCCCGCTGCCCGCACTGGCCGCGCGCACCGGCTACGTCTTTCGCCTGGCGCGCTGATATGTCGAAACTGTCATCCGGCTAGTGTGGCGCGCAGGCGGCGTGTGGGCGTTTCTGCGCTATTCTGATGCTGTCGGCGGCGCATTTGCCTGTGCGCGCTGCGTCGCAGAAAATGAGTGTGCAGTCATTGAATTCGCCCGGCCGGTGGGGTACACTACAAGGACATCCCGCCGCGCCGGGCGCTTGCGCTGGCCGAATTGCAGCTATTAACCGGCCACGCCACGCCTGAAATGAGTAAAAAGGAGAACTTTGTGCGACGATTGATTTTTGCGTGCTGTTTCATTGCCCTCTTCATTGCTGCCATGCCGCTGCCGGCCCAGGCCGCACCCAAGGAGATCTGCTTCCAGCAAGTGCCAGACTGTATTTCGAACCGCTTTGCTGACTACTGGACGAACAATGGTGGCCTGGCCGTATTTGGCCTGCCGCTCTCGCCGGACCACAATGAGAAAGTTGGCGACCAGAAGTACAAGGTGCAGTATTTCGAGCGCGCGCGCTTCGAGTACCATAAGGGCGATCCCAAGCCCTACGATGTGCTGCTTGGCCGCATTGGCGTCGCTGCGCTTGAGGCGCAGGGCCGCGACTGGTACAGCTTCCCGAAGGCCGACCCAAGCGCGGCGCACTACTTCGCCGAGACCGGCCACGCAATCGCCCCGCAGTTCTGGGGCTTCTGGTCGAGCCACGGCCTGGAGTTCGACGGCAACAAGAAGGGCAAGAGCATGGCCGAGTCGCTGGCCCTGTTCGGCTTGCCCGTCTCCGAAGCCACGATGGAAACCAGCTCGGATGGCAAGCAGTACCTGACGCAGTGGTTCGAGCGCGCGCGCTTTGAGTTCCACCCCGAGAACAAGGCACCCTATGATGTACGGCTCGGCCTGCTCGGCGCCGATGCCTACGCCGATGCGCAGCAAACCCCCGACAGCCCGCCCAAGCCGGCCAAGCCCGAAAAGATCGTGAGCTGCCCGGCCAACGCCCCCGCCGCCGCCGAAGGCGCGCAGGCCTGGATGGCCGACGCCGAGCCGGTTTCGCCCGGCACAATGAACGCCGTCTGCGCGCGCCTGACCGTAAATGGCGCGCCGGTCGCGGGCGCACAGGTGACGGCCAAGGCCTACTACGCCAGCGGTGATGTGACCTACCCTGTCGCCACCACTGGCGCGGATGGTCAGGCCCAGATTGACTTCAACATTGGCAAGGCCAAAAATCGCAATGTGGTCGGCATCGAAGTGTCGTTCAAGGCGCCGGGCGTGGCCGATATGATGACCACCACCAGCTTCACGCCGCGCTACAACTTCACCAAGCCCTACCAGCCGCTCGGCCCGGTGATCCCGAACATCCCCGCGCCTGCCGGCGGCTGTGCCGCTGGTGCCCCGCAGGCCACCGAAGGCGCGCACGCCTGGATGACAGTGCCCGCCCCGGCCGATCCCACGCAGTTCGACTCGATCTGCGCGCGGCTGATTGTGAATGGCGCGCCGGTGGCAAACGCCAAGGTGAACGCTGTGGCCTACCGCTATGGCAAGGACGCGCCCTACGGCCCCGCCACCACCGACGCCAACGGCTTTGTTGAAATCGGCTTCCCGATTGCCAATTCGCGCGGCGAGTATATTGTCTTTATCGACGTTATGTTCGAAGTGCCCGGCGGCAAGAACTACACGGCTGTGACGGCTTACCGCCCGACCTACGCGCCGTAAGGGTCTTTTTCACCTGTCAAACGCCGGTGCTGCCTGGGTGGCAGCGCCGGCGTTTTTTTACCTGATCTCACCATCTTCTTATTCCACACTATCGGCTCGCATGCTACACTAAGCGCATGCAGAGCAACGATACATCATATATCGCGGCAATGCCGCTGCGTCGCCGCCTGGCGATCTCGTATGTCGGTTTTTTTGCGGTGGCGCTAATTATTCTGGATATCGGGCTGTACCTGATCGTGCGCCAGACGCTGGTCAACAGCATCGACAACGAGCTGCGCCTGGGTGCCCAGCTGCTCCAGCAGGAATTCGACGCCAGCAACCAGCAGCCGCGCGGCTACTTCGACGGCGAGCAGTGGCTGGTGCGTCTGCGCGCGCCGCAGGTGCAGAATTTCGAAACCACCAGCCTGATCGTGCAGGCGTATTTGTTCGAAGATGGCGAGCTGCAAAAACGCTCGTCCGACGCGCAGATCGACCTTGAGCCGAACCAGATGATGCTCGATCGCGTGATGAAGGGCGAGACGCCCGACCCACTGATGGATCGCAGCGGGCTGGGCCTGCGCGAGCTGTACATGCCGCTGAAGTTCCGCGACAAAGTGATTGGCGTGTTCCAGGTCGCGCGCTCGATGAAAGATACCGAGCTGGCGCTGAAGCTGCTGTTCTATGCCCTGTTTGGCGGCGGTGTGATCGTGCTGCTGGCGGCGGCCCGCGGCGGAACGTGGCTCACGCGCGCGGCTTTTCGCCCGATCGACGAGATCACGCGCACCGCGCAAAGCATTGTGCGCGCCGAAGACCTCAGCCTGCGCGTGCCGGTGCCGCCCGCCCAGGACGAGCTGCAGCGCCTGACGATCACTGTCAACGATCTTCTGGCGCGCCTGGAGCCACTGTTTGGC
>LJCR01000736.1 GCA_001399705.1 Kouleothrix aurantiaca | reverse complement strand
GGTAGGAAATGCAGGGAACGTCGATCTGGTAGCGCGCCAGCAGCCGCTGTGTTTGCCGCACATCTTCGGCGGCGATCAGGCTGGCTTCGCGCAGCACCCGCAGGGCGCGCAAGGTAATATCCTCGGCATTGCCAATCGGCGTGCTCACCAGAAAAAGTGTGCCCATGCCCATCCGCTGCTGAAAAAGCTTCTGTGTAGGCGCAAGTCTACGGTTATCGCCAAACACTGTCAAGTGACAAGCCGTTCCGATTGTCTCGCGCTGCGCTTGGCCAAAAGGCCAGTTTCGATAGTGTTTCCTTGACAAAGCCAAAACGCGGGTGCTATACTCATGGCATTCACACGAAATGTCGCATTAGGATCGGTGGAATTGCGCATGGCCCTGGAACACTGGGAACAAGGCGAAACTCGCGCGGAGATCTTGCAGCTGCTGCGCCGCAACGGCCAGATGGCGGCTGCCGAGCTCAGCGAGGCGCTCAATATCGGCGCGGTCGGCGTGCGCCAGCACCTGGCGCGGCTGGATCGGGACGGCCTGGTGCACACGGCTGGCGTGCGGCGCGGCGTAGGCCGGCCCAGCCACCTGTATGCGCTCACCGCACAGGCCGAAACGCTGTTCCCCAAGCACTACGACCGCATGCTGCTCGACGCGCTGGCGTTTGTCGAACAGCAGGGCGGCGCGCCCGCGCTCGATCAGCTATTTGCGGCACGCCGCTTGCAGCTATTTGAGCAACTGGCGCCGCGCCTGGCTGGCAAGCCGCGGTCGGCGCAAGTGGCCGAGCTGGCGGCGGCGCTCACCGATCAGGGCTATATGTGTGAATTCCGCCAGCTCGCTGATGGTAGCTTCGAGCTAACCGAGCATAACTGCCCGGTCGATTGCGTGGCCCGCGACTACCCGCAGGCGTGCGAGCACGAGCTGAAGCTCTACGAAGAAGTGCTCCACGCGCCAGTCACTCGTGAAGAAGTGATTACGCAGGGCGCAACCTGCTGCCGCTACCGCATCGCCGCCGAATAACGCTCCCGCACATTCATAACCCAGCGCAGCAACCCACCGAACTTATCTGCGTGCCGCCGGTTTGCGCTGGCGGCGCGTTCTTTCGCCACGGGCCGTGGCCCGTTTTATGCGATGCACGTGCGGAGTGCCCGCACCTAGTCGAACACAATAAGGAGGATTTCATGGCCTTTACATTACCGCCATTGCCGTACGACTACAGCGCCCTTGAGCCGCACATCGATACGCAGACGATGCAGATCCACCACGACAAGCACCACGCCGCGTATGTCACCAATGCCAACACCGCGCTTGAGAGCGCGCCCGACCTGGCGAACTACAGCGCCGAAGATCTGCTGAAGAACATCAACGACGTGCCCGAGTCGATCCGCACCGCGGTGCGCAACAACGTCGGCGGCCATGTCAACCACACCATGTTCTGGGAGATCATGGGGCCGAACGGCGGCGGCGAGCCAAGCGGCGCGCTGGGCGACGCGATCAACCAGGCGTTCGGCAGCTTTGCCGACTTCAAGGCCAAGGTGAACGACGCAGGCGTGAAGCGCTTCGGCAGCGGCTGGTCGTGGCTGGTGATGGGCAGCGACGGCAAGCTGCAGGTGATCAGCACCGCCAACCAGGACAGCCCGCTGATGGATGGCCACACGCCGCTGCTGGGCGTCGATGTGTGGGAGCACGCCTACTACCTGAAGTACCAGAACCTGCGCGCCAAGTATCTCGAGGCGTGGTGGAACACGGTCAACTGGGAAGAGGTTGCCAAGCGCTTCGGCCACTAGTACGTCGCTCGCGCGGGGATGGGGAATGGCAGATAGGTTAGGTTTCCCAAATCTATCGCTCGGAATGTTCCCCGCACCTGAAATCCGCGTGTACGAATAAGATGAAACCCAACGACACGAAGGTTTGAACGATCAGATGATCGTTGACCTTCGTGTCGTTGCGTTTATAATGCGCTGAAACGTACGAAAAGGTGCTCACAATGGCTGTAACAATGCGCCCGGCCGTCGCCGACGACCAGGACGCCATTCGCATGATCATCCGCGCCTCGATGCTGAACCCGCTTGGGCTGGAGTGGTCGCGGTTTCTGGTTGTTGAAGAAAGCGGCGGCCTGATTGGCATCGGCCAGGTCAAGCCGCACCGCGGTGGCATGCGCGAGCTGGCCTCGATTGCGGTCGTGCCCGAGTGGCAGGGCAATGGCGTTGGCGCGGCGATCGTGCGGGCGCTGCTGTCGCGTGAGACTGGCCCGATCTACCTGATGTGCGCCCGGCCAACGCGCATTTTCTATGAGCGCTTTGGTTTTCAGGAAGTGCGCGGCGCGCAGATTCCTGGCTATTTTCGCCCCTTTGCCCTCATGGGCGCGCTCGTGAGTCGCCTGAGTCGTAGCGAACGCTACGCGCTGGCGGTCATGCGCCGCGATCCGCAGCCGTAAGCACGTTCTGCAGCAGCATCATATTCGTCACTGGCCCGGTGCCGCCCGGCACGGGCGTGATCGCCCCGGCCACCCGTTCGGCGCTGGCGAAATCAACATCGCCCACCATTGTGCCGTCTTCGCGCACATTGATGCCAAAGTCGATCACGACTGCACCTGGCTTCAGCATGTCGCCGGTGATCAGGCCCGCGCGCCCGACCGCCGCCACCACAATATCGGCTTCGCGCAGCACCGCCGCAAGGTCGGGCGTGCGCGAGTGCGCGATGGTGACGGTGGCGTGCTCGTGCAGCAGCAGCAGCGCCATTGGCTTGCCTACAATGTTGCTGCGCCCAACCACCACCGCGCGCTTGCCCGCCAGCGGGATGCTGTAGCGGCGAAGCATTTCCATGCCGCCGGCCGGCGTGTTCGGCAGCAGGCTTGGCGAGCCCTGCGCCAGCAGCCCGGCGCTGGTT
>LJCR01000737.1 GCA_001399705.1 Kouleothrix aurantiaca | reverse complement strand
ACAAACTGGAGGACGCAATCGCGAGAGCCCTGCAGCAAATCTCGGCTGCCGATGCACGAGCCTTTTTCCAGCACTGTGGGTACCGATTTCCTCCCAATCTTGATCAATGGTTTTGCACTTAGCTATAGACTTGATATACTGTCATTAGGCAAGCCGCCGCCGCAGCTATCCAGCAATCCCTCAAACTGAGAAAGTGGCTCTATGACAGCCGCTGGAATTGTCTGAGCGCGGCAGAGGCGCGTGTAGGCTGATGGCAATGCGGCAAAGCAGAGTAAAATCAGGAGGAAGCGAATACGATGAAACATGGCTCCCTTCGCTAAGAGCGCAATTACGACAATTGCTCCCAATATCTTCTTTACTCAGTCTGAGCGTTTTTTCCGAAGGGATTTATGAAGTATGTGCGCCAGCCCATAGCTGGAATGCGGCCCAATCCAAAGGGTAATCGGCGCGCACTTGCCGCTGGGCTTGAGCAAGTGCAGCCGCAGGCTCACTTCCAGCAGCAAGTCCAGCGTAGAAGCGATCCATTAGTGCTGCTGCCGCATCATCGGCCACGCGCCACAAACTGGCCAGTACAGCCTGTGCGCCCGCGCATAAGAAAGCACCAGCCAACGCCAGCGCCATATCGCCGTAGTCGGGCCGCACGCCGGTTTCACAAGCACTGAGCACGACAAGGCGCGTGCCGCGTAGGTCCAGCCGGTGCGCCTCGAAGAGTAAGAGCGGGCCATCGGCAAGCTCGATTGTTGAATAGAGTGGCGCATCAGCGTTTGTGCGACCATGGGCTGCGATATGCAGCAGCTGCGGCGGCGGTAGTGCCTGAACATTGGCGCACGTTGCTGCCGCATTGAGCAGCGCGCCAGGCAGATGGTTTGCTATGGCCGCAAGCTCACGATCCACAGCTGGCAGATGCTGCGCTCCTTCGCCGGAATAGCCCAGCAAGCGAGCCGGTCCTGGCGCTACAGCCGATACAGGCGGTGGCGCGGCCCACAGCGCGCCGCACGGTGTCAGCGTAATTGTCATTGGTAGATCACCCAACAAAGCGGCCCAGGGCATATGGTGAAGAATACCGGTCGGCGCAATTAGCAGTTGGGAAATATCTACCAGCGCTGCCCCTAAGGGCGCGATTAGTAGGTCGCGCAGTGGGGCAAGCACAGCCGCAATCTGCTGTTAATCTTCCTGCCCTGGATCCATCATACGCCTGCTCACCAGGCTCCAGCGATCAAAACACGGGGCAAGTAAGCGATATGGACATAGACGTCGATATTCTGGCGGATGCCCAGGCCGTACTAAGAAACATGCCAGGTCATCATCTATCTGGCAATATTCTAACAGCACCATGCCTGGTGAAAGCGCTGCGCTTATCGCAGCAGCGGACGGAATACCCATCTGTCCGCCGCGATCGCTCAGTGTGCGCACAGTCGCTGTCAGAGCGCGCTCGGCAGATTTCACCTGCGCCTCGGCGGCCTGAGCCTGCTGCGAGTGGTATATATAGCTTTGGATCTGCTCGCTCTGCACGGCCCCAGCCGCTAACCTGTGCTGCTCTTCGGCCTGCTGACGCCAGCGCGCCAGATCAGCTTTGCGTGTTTGGAGTAGTACCGAGTGCGCTGGTTCGAGCGAAGTAGAGGCAGCGCGCAAATCGAGTAGCGGCCCGGCCTTCGCCGCGCAGATACTTTCCAGCGCTAAGGTGACATCGCCAAGCTGAAGATATGCGGAGGCTAGGCGAATGTGATGCGGGGATGTTTCGGTACTATACCGTGCCTGCAATTCCTCCATCGGTAGCGCGCGACGCTGCTCAACAGCAAGAGCAGCAGCGCGGCGCAGGTAGCGCAGTGCTTCTGGTGGCGCTAGAAGCGCACCCATGCCTGCATTCGCCGCCAACTGCACCGATGGTGCACTATGCTCCACCAGCGCACGATAGATTGACAGAGCATCTGAGCGAGCGCCACGCTGAACGCACAGATTTGCGATTGCGAGCTGCCCAAGGGCTGCTTCCTGAACAAAGCCACTGGCAGATAACTGATCAGCTGCTTGTCGCGCAGCACGTTCTGCTGCAGAGCGGCGGCGCTGAAGCGCTGCAGGGGTCGCAGTACGATCAGGCAAGGTGGCTAACTCAGCTTGGCCAATGCTCATTTGTGCATTGATGTGTAAAGCCTGTGCCTGTCGCGCCTGCCCGATCGCCAGATGTAGCAACTCGTGCGCTGCTGACGCGCTCTTCTGCTGAATTGCGATTCGCGCTGCTTGTAAGAACGCGCTGGCGCTGTACACTGGCATCTCCTGACCTGCGAAAAGCTCCGCCGCGTGACGAGCGGCACGACGCGCATCAGACAATTGGCGTAGCTGCTCATAAATATCGGATTCTTGCAGTGCTAAGATCGCCCCTTCTTGGGTGGCTGACGCGAGAACTTGTTCAGCCTCACGTAGCACGCCAAGAGCCGCAAAAAGCTGGCCTTGTGCCCGTAGCAGCCGCGCGCGGTTCAGTTGGGCGCGCGCCACCGTGATCGGCTCGCCTGCAGTGGCAGCAAGTGCGATCCCTTTATCCAAAGCAGCTTTGGCTTCAGTAAATCGGCCAAGGTACACCGCAGCATGACCGCGATTAATCCATCCCTGGGCTTCGCGCGCCGGGCTACTGAGCTGCTGTGCCAGTCCAATCATGGTATCAGACAGCGTCATCATTTGCGCATAATTACCCATACGGCCAACAAACTGGCTTCGATTCAGTAGCAACGTCAGGCGGGCAAAGTCGTTCGGATGATCTATAGCTAAGTGCAAAACCATTGATCAAGATTGGGAGGAAATCGGTACCCACAGTGCTGGAAAAAGGCTCGTGCATCGGCAGCCGAGATTTGCTGCAGGGCTCTCGCGATTGCGTCCTCCAGTTTGT
>LJCR01000735.1 GCA_001399705.1 Kouleothrix aurantiaca | reverse complement strand
GGTGATGATGGTGCGGTCGATTGGCACGCGCTTGATATAGTTGAGGTAGGTAGCGCTAAGCACCAGCGACAGCACTGGCAGCGCGCCTGGGTTGCCGGCGACACTGTTGGCGATCTGATTGACCAGGGCATCGTTTTCAAAGAACAGCACGCGCTCGCTGGCTGGGCCGACAATCATTTCACGCAACCGGTCGGTGCTGACGCTGCCGCTGACTGGGACGATATTTTCGGGCTTCCAATGCGCTGTGAGCGGGCTATCGTTCGTCAGATGCACCTTGCTGAAAAGATCGAGCGCATCGGAGCGGATGATGCCAACCACGCGCAGGATATCGGCGTGCTTGCTCAGCGCTTCGGCAAGGTCGGTGGCGGCATCGCCCGCCTGGCTGCCCGGCTGGTTGTTGGCGCACAGCGCCTCGAGCTGATCGAGCACCAGCACCAACTGCTTGCCGGGGTTCGCGCTAACCCACGCGTCGATGCGCGCGCTGAGCGGGCCACGGTCGTTGGTCCACCTGGCGGCAACGCGGCCAAGGAAGCTTTCCTTTTCGGCAGCTGGCAGATCGAGCGCGGCGAGCTGATCGAACGGGTTTTCGCCAAACGCAACCGGGGTAAGAATGGTGCGCGGTGTGTCGGTATCGGCGCGCAGCTGCGGCAGCAAGCCAGCCAGCACGAGCGATGTTTTGCCGCTGCCGGTCGGCCCGCTCACAATCGTCAGCGGCGTGGTTCGCACCACGAGCATGAGATAGTTTGTTTCGCTGCTGCGACCGAAAAACAGCGTGTGCTCATTTTCCGTAAAGGCGCGCAGCCCCAGGTACGGGTTATTTTCTGGCGTGAGCTTCGGGTTATGCGGCAGGTCGAAGGGGCTGTGGCCGGGCGCGAGGAAGACCATCGCGGCGGGCGTCCAGTCGAAGGAATCGTGCAGGCCGCACTCGGCCAGGAAGTTCAGGAGATTATGGTAGGCGCCGAAGAAGACGTGCAGACCGCTCTCCACCCAGTCGCCGTCGGCGTCGCGCCAGGCCGAAACCTTGCCGCCTGGGACGGCGCGTTTTTCCAGCAGCACAACCTCGTAGCCGCGATCGTTGAGCCATTTTGCTGTGGCAAAGCCGGCTGGCCCGGCACCCGCAATGATTGCGCGCATTCTGTTTCCTCAGTTTCGTTCTCGCATAGCGTACAGCACGGCGCCAGAAGGCGCTTGTGATACTACGCACAGCTTCTGCGCGCCGGATGCCCAAACACAGGGTTCGCCGCTTGAACACGCGCTATTATACCACTTTGCCGCGTTTGGCCGGGCGCACGGCAGCGGCAGCGCGTGCCGATCATGTTCTACCATCCCGCGTAAAAGCTGGCACAGCACCGCTAAAAACCGTGTGCTATACTCTTGCCAGGAATTCGCTACACTCTGGCCGCGCCTGCGCAACGCCAGCACAACAATGCGCACAAACACACCCGCACCAACTGCGAACCCGGCCCGGCACGCAGCGCGCATCGGCCCAACGCTCGATCACGTCTGGCTGGCGGCGGCCCTGCTGCTGATTGCGCTGCGCCCGCTGCTCACGCCCATCCCGCCCAACGACTTCTGGTGGCACATGGCTACCGGGCGCATTATTGCCAGCACCGGCGCAATCCCGTCCGTCGACAGCTTCTCATTCACGCAGGCCGGGCAGCCGTTTTTCAACCAGGGCTGGCTGGCGCAGCTGCTGATGTACTGGCTGCATCAAGTCGGCGGCGTTCCGCTGCTGCTCGTGGTACAGTCGCTGGTGATCACGCTGGCGTATGGCCTGCTGCTGCGGCTGTGCATTCGCCGCTCGGGGCGGCTGCGCCTGAGCGTGGGGCTGCTGCTGCTGGTGACGCTGCCGCTCTCGTTCACGAACTGGATCGTGCGCCCGCAGAGCTACGCCCTGCCGATCTTCGCGGCCTTTCTGACGATTGTGACCGAGTATCGCCTCGGGATGAGCCGCCGCCTGTGGCTGCTGCCGCCGCTGATGGCGCTGTGGGTGAACATCCACGGCACTTTTGTGCTGGGCCTGGCGCTGATCGGGCTGACGTTCGCTGGCATGCTGTTCGAGCGGGGCGAAAATCGGGAAGGAAACGGCGAGGCAGCTGGTTCTCGGTTTGCCGCGCTCCGTTCTCTGGCGCTCTGGGGCGCGCTCACCGCCGCCGCCATGCTGCTCAACCCGCGCGGCCTGGGCGTGCTGACCTACGTCCGCAACCTGCTGGGCAGCAATTCCGTGACGACGCTGGTGACCGAGTGGGCGCCGCCGACCATTCGCGACCTTGAGGGCGTGATCTTCTTCCTCTTCGTGATGCTGTGCGGCGCGGTGCTGGCCTATGCGCGCCGCCGCCCGCCACTGGCCGATATGCTTCTGTTTGGCGCGTTTCTCTGGCTGGCGCTGGGCGCGAGCCGCAACGTCGTGTGGTTCGGCATGGTCGCCACGCCGCTGCTGATTGTGCAGGCCGCCAGCCTGGGCCGCGAGCGCCCGCCCACGCGCGCGTTCGCCGGCTCGCCCGCGCTCCACGCCGCGCTGATTGGCGTGCTGGCGCTGCTGGTGCTGCTCGCGCTGCCGTGGGTCAAGCCCGCGCTCGATCTGCCGCCAGCGGTGGGCGCGCTGGTTTCGGAAGATACGCCGGTGGCGGCGGTTGATTTTCTGCGCGCGCAGCCCGACCGGCCGCGCCGCCTGTTCCACACCGAGGCCTATGGCTCGTACCTGATCTGGGCCGCGCCCGAGCAGCCCGTGTTTGTGGACACGCGCATCGAGCTGTACCCGTTTGCGCAGTGGCGCGATTATATCAACCTGGGGCAGGCGAACAACGCCGCCGCGCTCCTGCAGAAGTACGACATCGACGGGCTGCTGCTGAACGCCAAGCAGCAGGCGCCGCTGGTAGCC
>LJCR01000734.1 GCA_001399705.1 Kouleothrix aurantiaca | reverse complement strand
CGCACGCGACCGCGCAGACCGTTCAGCACCAGCGTCTGCTGGGCTTCGGCCAGGCCAAGCTCCCAGTTCACGCCAGCATTCTTGATGGACGAAAGTGGCGACGCGCCGGTGCCGCCCGAGTGACCGCTGATCAGAATGACATCCGCGCCGCCCTTGGCCACGCCCGCCGCAATCGTGCCGACGCCGGCCTCGGCCACCAGCTTCACCGACACCGCCGCGGCAGGGTTGACCTGCTTGAGGTCGTAGATCAGCTGCGACAGGTCTTCGATGCTATAGATGTCGTGGTGCGGCGGCGGCGAAATGAGCTGCACGCCGGGGGTAGTGTGCCGCACGCGCGCAATTTCCTCGGTAACTTTGTGGCCGGGCAGCTGGCCGCCCTCGCCGGGCTTGGAGCCCTGCGCCATCTTGATTTGCAGCTCGCGCGCCGAGGCCAGGTAGGCGGGCGTGACGCCAAAGCGCCCCGAAGCCACCTGCTTGATCGGGCTGTTGCCCTCGGTGCCATAGCGCTCAGGCGACTCGCCGCCCTCGCCCGAGTTGCTCAGGCCGCCCAGGCGGTTCATCGCAATTGCCAGCGTCTCGTGCGCTTCGCTGCTGGTCGAACCCAGCGACATCGCAGCGGTGGAGAAGCGCGTCACAATCGCCTCGACTGGCTCGACATCCTCGACCGCGATGGGCGCGCTGGTGGCAGAATCGCGCAGCGCCAGCAGGTCGCGCAGTTCCGTTGGCGGGCGCTTGTGCACCAGGTCGCTGTAGCTCTTGTAGACGCCATAGTCGCCGCCGCCCGAGGCTTTCTGCAAGGCGTGGACGACAGCCGGCGCGAAGGAGTGGTACTCGCCATCCTTCTTGAACTTGTAGAAGCCGGGGTGCGGCAGCGAGGCGCGCGAGGCGACCAGCGGCAAGCGGCTGGCAAAGGCCTCGTCGTGGTGGTTCAGCACGTCGGCGGCGAGCTTGCCGAAGCTCACGCCACCCAGGCGGGCGGGCGTGCCGGCGAAGCAGCGCGCCACCACCGCATCGGCCAGTCCAAAGGTCTCGAAGATCTGCGCGCCGCAGTAGCTATCGACCGTGGCAATGCCGATCTTCGACATGATCTTGAGCAGGCCCTTTTCCAGCGCGTGAATGTAGTTGTGCTCGGCTTCTTCCGAAAGCTCAGCCGGCGTGCGGCGATCTTCTTCGGCGGTTTCCTGCGCCTTGCCCTTCACTTCGTCGCGCTCAATCGCCAGGTTGCGCACGGTCGCCAGCGCCAGGTAGGGGTTCACCGCTTCGGCGCCCATGCCTACCAGACAAGCCAGGTGGTGCACTTCGCGCGGCTCGCCGCTTTCCACAATCAGGCTGACGGCGGTGCGCAGGCCGCGGCGGATGAGGTGCTGGTGCACCGCGCCAAGCGCCAGCAGCGCCGGAATGGGCGCGCTCCGCTCATCCACGCCACGGTCGCTGATGATCAGCAGCACCTTGTTGGCGGCGACTGCGTCCTCGGCCTGTCGACAAAGCCGGTCGAGCGCCGCGTTCATGCCCTGCGCGCCTTCGGCGGCGGGGAAGAGTGCTGGCAGGGTCGCGCTGGCGAAGGCCGGGTCGGCCAGGTTGCGGATCGTCGCAAGATGCTCGTCGGTCAGCACCGGGCTGGCGAGGCGCAGCAGGTGCGCGTGCTGCGGGCCAGCTTCGAGGAAGTTGCCGCGCCGCCCCAGCGCAAACGACAGCGACATTACCAGCTCTTCGCGCAGCGGGTCGATTGGTGGGTTGGTCACTTCAGCGAAGCGCTGTTTGAAGTAGGCATACAGCGGGCGGGCGCGCTCGGCCAGCACGGCGGAGGGCGTGTCGTCGCCCATCGAGCCAACCGGCTCCTGGCCGTCGCGCAGCATGGGCCGCAGCACCACCGCCAGTTCCTCGGCGGTGTAGCCAAAGGCGTGCTGCAATTCGCCCAGCAGCGCCGACTTCGAAGCGCGCGAGGCGGAGGTTTCCGGCTGATGGCCCTCGGCGATGTGCGCCACGCCAGCCGGGGGCAGCACTTCCATCTGGCCGGCCAGCCACTGCGCATAAGGCTCGGCGGCGGCCAGGCGGCTCTTGATCGTGGCGTTATCTTCGAACTGGCCGGTGCGCAGGTCGGCGGCGATCATCTGGCCGGGACCGACTTTGCCCTTCTTGATCACGCGGGCGTCGTCCACATGCACCGCGCCGACTTCGGAGCCAACCACCACCAGGCCGTCGTCGGTGATCAGGTAGCGCGCCGGGCGCAGGCCGTTGCGGTCGAGCGCAAGGCCGACGGTCTGGCCGTCGCTGAAGCACAGCGCCGCCGGCCCGTCCCACGGCTCGGTCAGGCCCGAGTGGTATTGGTAGAACGCGCGCCAGCTCGAGTCCATATCCTGCACGCGCTCCCAGGCCTCGGGCACCAGCATCGTCAGCGCGTGGCGCACATCGCGCCCGCCCAGCACCAGCAGCTCCAGCACATTGTCGAGCATGCCCGAGTCCGAGCCGGTGGTATCGACAATCGGGCCCTGCTGCGCGACAAAGTTGCCCAGCGCCGCGCCGCCCTCGGCAATCGGCTCGGCCGCGCCGTCGCTCTGGGCGTTCAGCCGCCACTCGGCCTCGCGGGCCTTCATCCAGGTGATGTTGCCGCGCAGCGTGTTGATCTCGCCGTTGTGCGACACCATGCGGAAGGGCTGGGCGCGCTCCCAGGTTGGGAAGGTGTTGGTGGAATAGCGCTGGTGGAAAACCGCGATCGCCGTGGTGTAGGCCGGGTCGGCCAGGTCGGTGTAGAAGTGCGGCAGCACCGGCGCGACCATCAGGCCCTTGTAGACAATCGTGCGTGCCGAGAGCGACGAAAGGTAGAAGCCTTCCAGGCCCTGCTGAATGGCGGCGGCCTCCATCTGCTTGCGGGCGAGGTACAG
>LJCR01000733.1 GCA_001399705.1 Kouleothrix aurantiaca | reverse complement strand
CTTCTCGGTGGTAAACAGGCGGTTGAACACCGCAAACGCCAGGTGGAGCGCGTCTTCGGTCATCGGTGTATCCGGCACGAGCGGGGCCTCACCAAACAGTGCGTACCACGCGGCCAGGTCGAGCTCCATCCGTGCAGCAACTTCTGAGAGATACCCGCTGGCGACAAGCTCGTCATCCAGGTACAGATCCCAGGCTGGCGTTGGAGTGTCGCTTTCGCCGCGTGCGGTGGCGGATTGCAGTGCTTTCTTTGGAATCGTGATAACGGCCATTGTTTCACTTTCTCTCAGGGATCTGAGTCTGTGGTCGCGCAGCCACGAAGGCTGGCGCGCATTGTGCGGCGGGCACGGCGGTGACGCGAGCGCTTCAGGAAGCGCCGGTATATCGCCGCGCCGGGGCCGAGAAAACCCAGCGGCCTGCGCTCGCGGACGGGTGTCCGTGTGCAGTGGAAGAAACCGCGCCGCTTCCAGGCGTAATGGGCGATATCAGTTTGCATGGTTGAAGTCCAGCGGCAGACGCCGGCGCTCGCGCTGAGAGGGCGAGCAGCTTCCGGCATCTGCTGATGCATGGGCGAATGACCAGATCAGGCTGCCTGGGCTTGTCCAGTGGGTGTCAACCCATTGAGGTGGTCGATCAGCTGCATGGCGTGTCGCTTGGTGAGCCTGCTGGCCACGCGGCGGACGTCGGCCGTGCTGCGCAGGCTGGACATGCTGGCGATGCCGAAGCGGGCGCCGAGCGCGTCGAGCGCCGCAGCGGTCTCCTTGCTCGTTGCATCTTCGCTGTTGCGGAGATGAGTGATCAGCCGCGTGATCAGCCCAAGTTGGGCGTCACTCGCGAGTGTGCTGCGGGTTGAGACAGGAAGGTCACTGTCGGGGGGCGGCGTTTCAGTGCTCGGCTGGCGCAGCCCAACCCGCCGCTCGGCCTGTTCAAGTGAGCGGCGAGCCGTGGCGGCACGCGCAGTGGCTGGTGCAGATTCGGGTGCAGCGCTTGGCGTTGGTGTTATGGCTGGTGGTCGGCTCGCCTCGCCGCGGGCGGTGCGCCCAGCGCGCGGAATCAGCTCGCTGGGTGAACTGCGTGCGATCAGGCCGGCACGCGCGTACATTTCGTACACGCAGCGCTGCTCCTCGCCCTCGGCGAACACGAACTCCTTGCCGACGCGCTCGCCCTTGCCCCAGACATTCGGGAGAAAGTAGTAGTACAGGCCAAGCATCAAGCCTTCGGCGCAGGCGCGTTTTTTCGCCTGCGCCTCTGCTTCCTGGGCGCCATTGGCCTCGCCTTTGGCGCTGCCGCTCGACTCTTTCTCGATCAGGCCGCCGAAGGCGCGCAGTCGCGCGATGATCTGATGTTCGCCCCACGGGCGCAGGATGATGCTCCAGTTGTTTGGCCCGATCTCGTCGTTCAGGCGCGGGAGATAGCCCGTCCACCAATCCGAGTAGGCCAGGCACAACGCGGCCGTGCCGTCACGTCGGACGGCGCCGGGTCGCACCTTGACCTCCTCGATTGGAAAGGGCGTGCTCAGGTGCTCAATAGCTGCTTGAATCGGCTCGGGCAGCTCGGCAAAGCCGGGGATGGCCAGCTCCGGTGAGGGAAGCGCGATCAGCGCAGGGGTCATATTCTGCTCCTTGAATACTCAGCGGTAGCCGTAGAAGGTAGTGCCGCTCTGCACGAACGTCGCGTAGCCGAAGTAGCCCAGGATGGGCAGCCAGTGCTGATCGCGGAAGCTGCTGATCGCGCCGATGGCCGGTGCGGTTCCACCAGTATCGAACGCGCGCTTCTCGATTTTGAGCGTGGCGCCAGTCGAGAGCCTGACAGTCCAGCAGTTTGTCCGGTCTTTCAGCGCCGAGACGCTGGTGATCCGGAGCGTAGCTGCTGACATTGGCGCGGCAGCGGCGGGGCGGGCGGTTATGGCCACGATCGTGATGATAATCAGCGCGGCGAGCGCGAGTGGGGGCATGCGTGTCATGGTGGTCGCTCCTGTAAATGAATCAGGGGCTACCACCGCCCGTCAGGCGCTGATAGCCCCTGGCAGGCGAAAACGAAGGTATGGGTCATCAACAGCAGCGCTGCGGAAGCGCAGGCACAGCAATGCCGCGCGTCGAAGCGCGCCACAATGTCGGCTGGGATGATGAGGTAGGGTGAGTTCGCGTGAGAGCAGGCGCTTTGCGAGGGAGGCGCCGGGGCGTTGACGGCTAGGCCGTCATGTCGGGCGCGCCCTCGAAGAGCGCGGCGATCGCGAGCTGCACGGAGAAGCTGGCACCAACCAGGGTGCCGCCCGGCGGAATGCGCTCGACGTGGGTGTAGTCGGCGAGCGCGGCGTCCGGCTGTGTGTAGACCAGGACATCGTGCTCGGTGGGTCGGACAATCCAGTATTCCTGCACGCCCGCGCGCGCATAAACCTTGCGTTTAATCTCAGTGTCGGTTTCGGCGTTGGTGGGCGAGAGCACCTCGACGAGCAGCGCCGGAACGCCGCGGATGCGACGCTCGGCGATGATGCCGAGGTCGTCTGCCGGTACCGCCACAAGGTCGGGCTGCACCGGATCACACCCTGGCATCAGCACGCCAATTGGCGCGATGAAGACCACGCCGCGCTTCGGACGGGTGATCTGGGCATGCAGCTCCAGAAAGAGTTGCTGGACGATCCACTGGTGAAAGCTGCTCGGCGCCGTCGTCGTATACAAGACTCCATCAATCACCTCATGGCGGTGTCCATCGTCGGGCAGGCGCTCCCAGCGCGCGTATGTCCACGTCGCGTCGATCGAGCGCAGAACCAGCTCAGGCAGGCTATCGGTGATGGTCATTCCAGTTCTCCTGGCGCGGCTTTCCTCAGTCGTGTAAATCATACTCGGTTGGGACGGCTGTTGTCAACGCAGTGGTGACGACGGCAC
>LJCR01000732.1 GCA_001399705.1 Kouleothrix aurantiaca | reverse complement strand
GGTTGTTACGGCCTCGCCCACGAACCCGACCACGGCTGGCGCGCCACTGGGGGTTACGGTTGCAGCGCAGGACGGGGCCGGGCATACGGACGCGACCTTTACCGGCAACGTATCACTAGCTATTCAAAACAACCCAACCAGCGCAACCCTCGCCGGCACCACCAGCAAGGCCGCCGCGACCGGCACAGCCAGCTTTGGCGGCGCGGGCGAGGCGTCGATCGCGAAACCCGGCACTGGCTATACCTTGCGAGCAAGCAGCGGCACGCTTGCCACCGGCGACAGCCAGTCGTTCGATATTGTGAGCGGCGCGGCCGCCAAGCTGGTGTTCAACCCTTCACCCAGCGACGCAACCGCCGGTGTTAACTTCCCCACTCAGCCCACCGTCGAAGTGCAGGACGTGGCCGGTAATATTGTGACAAGCTATAGTGGCAACGTCACCCTGGCAATTGGCACGAATCCTGGCGGTGGCACACTGTCGGGCACTACGACCGTGGCGGTGAGCAATGGGCAGGCGACGTTCACAGGGCTGAGTATTGATAAAGCCGGCACAGGCTACACGCTTCTTGCCAGCAGCGCCAGCCTGGCAAACGGCACCAGCACCAGCTTCGCAATCAGCACGGCTGCCGCGACTGTGCTAGCCTTTGTCACCACCCCGGGCAACACGCGCGCTGGAGTGGCCTTCACAAACCAGCCCGCCGTGGAAGCGCAGGACGCTTTCGGCAACCGCGACACCAGCTTCAGCGGAGCAGTCACGCTGGCAATCAAGCCTGGCACCGGCACGCCTGGCGCGACTTTAAGCGGCACTGCGACAGTCAATGCAGTGAACGGCCTTGCCACCTTCAGCGGGCTTTCAATCGACCGTATTGGCACGGCCTACCAGCTCAGCGCCAGCGCAGCCAGCCTCACCGGCGCTGACAGTGCGGCATTCAATATTACCGCCAGCGGGCTAGCTTTCACCCTGCAGCCGGTTGACACTGCTGCCGGACAGTCGCTGCTCGTCAAAGTGGCGGCACAAGATGGCAAAGGCAATACCGATACCTCCTTCACCGGCAATATCACCCTTGTGCTCAAAAGTGCCGGGCGCAATGGGCCAACATTGTTCGGAAACACAACAATTGCAGCGGTTGGTGGTGTGGCAGACTTCACCGCCGCAGGTGTGAATATCCGAACCGCTGGCACAGGTTATATGCTGACCGCATCAACAAGCAGCTTTGCCAACGCCGACAGCAGTGCCTTTGCAATCCTGCCGGCAGCGGCGAGTAAGCTGGTGTTTATGACGCAGCCGACGAACCCGCGCGCCGACGCAGTATTTTCTGCCACCGTGCAGGCGCAGGATCAGTTCGGCAACCTCGATACAACCTTCACGGGCGCGGTAAGCCTGGCACTTCAGATCAACCCCGGCAGCGGCACACTTGGCGGAACAACCAGTGCGGCAGCATCCAGCGGCGTGGCGAGCTTCCCGCTCGCGGCAGGCCTGAACATTGACCACGTCGGCGTGGGCTATGTGCTGCGCGCTAGCAGCAGCGCACTCACCGGCGACTCGGCGCCTTTCAATATCACCGCGAACCGCCTGCTCTTCGCAGCCGAGCCGGGTGACACACCAGTCGGCAATGCCTTCCAACCCGCGCCGGTCGTTCAGGCAGTTGATCGCTTCGGCACTGTCGACACGACGTTTACGGGAAGCATCACGCTGGCAATTAAAGGCGGCACGGGCACACCTGGCGCAAGCCTGCGCGGCTCGTATACGCTCGCAGCACAGGCCGGCAACGCGAATTTCAGCAGCATCTCGGTCGATCGCCTGGGTACGAACTACCAACTCACCGCAGCTGCCAGCGGGTTAGTCGGGGCCAGCAGCGCTGCGTTCAACATTACACACGCGCTGGCCTATGCGCCGCTGGCGACCGAGCCACCGCACGCCGACCTGGTCGGCACATTCACGTTAAGCAAAGCGCACCCGAGTGCCTTCGAGCCGGTGCTGATCACCGCGACGATCACCAACACAGGCGAAGCGCCGAGCACGGAGTTCTGGGTCGATTTCTATATCAACCCACAGAACGCGCCGACCGATACCAACCAACCCTGGGACAAGCGCTGTGGCTCAAGCCGCTGCCGCTATGGCATCGCCTGGTTCGTCGCGCAGCCGCTGGCACCTGGCCAGAGCGTCACGCTCACGTCAACGCGCGCGAGCTACTATGCAAAGAACACGGACTGGCCGGGCTCATTCAACACCAGCAGGCTTAACCTGTATATGTATGTCGATAGCTGGAACCCAACGATTAACTATGGCGCAGTCTACGAACAGCACGAAGACAACAACCGCTCGGAAATGCACCTTGATGGCGCGGCCGGCGCACCTGAGACCACGCCGCTGCGCGCACTGCCGCCACGATAGCCTGGCTGGAAGCCTTAACACCACTTATACATTAAGGAGGCGATATGCAGATTCGGAAAAAACTCGGCACAGCAATAGCTGCGAGCGGCATGCTCATGATCATGCTTGGCGTGGGTGTGCTGCCCGCGCAGGGCGCCGAGCGCCCCATGCCAGCGCTTCAACCCTCGCCCCGGCCCGCAATCAATCCGGTGCGCAGTGGCAGGGGTACGGGCGTACAGATGGGGCATGTCACCGGCACGGTGATCGACCAGCGCACCGGCGCGCCTGCCGCCGGCGTGAGCGTGACTGTCGGCGGGGTGACGGTGAAAACCGACGCGAATGGCAACTACGACTACTGGGTGCCGGTGGGCAGCTACCCGGTCGCGCTGAGCATCAGCAGCGATCAGGGCACGCCCTCGCAGGGCAGCGTGATGGTGGACGTGCAACCAAACGCTGCAACTGTGCAGCACCTTGGCTTCGTCAGCCCTGCGCCAGCCGCCCCAGCCGCTGCCG
>LJCR01000731.1 GCA_001399705.1 Kouleothrix aurantiaca | reverse complement strand
GTCGCCAAGCGCTGGGGGATCAGCCGCGAAGACCAGGACGCGCTGGCCGTCGAGAGCCACAAGCGCGCTGTCGCCGCGATCGACGCTGGCCGCTTCCGTGACCAGATCATGCCCGTCGAGGTCAAGGTCAAGGGTGGCACCGCCGCATTCGAAACCGACGAAAACGTGCGGCGCGACGCCTCGCTCGAAAAGATGGCCAAGCTGCGCCCAGCCTTCGACAAGAGCGGCAGCGTGACGGCCGGCAACGCCTCCAGCATCAACGACGCGGCGGCTGCCGTGGTGCTGATGGAGCGCAAAACCGCCGAGGCGCGCGGCTACAAGCCGCTGGGCAAGCTGGTGGCCTACAGCCACGCCGGCGTCGAGCCCAAGTACATGGGCATCGGCCCGGTGCCGGCGGTGCGCAAGCTGCTCGATCGCACCGGCCTGAGCATCTACGACATCGACGTATTCGAGGTGAATGAAGCCTTTGCCGCGCAGGCACTGGCCGTCTGCCGCGACCTCGACCTGCCGATGGATAAAGTCAACCCGAACGGCAGTGGCATCTCGCTCGGCCACCCGATCGGCGCAACCGGCGCAATCCTCACTGTCAAGGCGCTCTACGAACTTCAGCGCAGCGGCGGGCGCTACGCGCTGGTAACAATGTGCATCGGCGGCGGCCAAGGCATTGCGGCGATTTTCGAGCGCATGGGATAAGGAGTACGGGCGCAGCAGGCTTGGCGGCCTTGCATAAACAGACGGCATACCTGCCTGCTGTGCCCCAGCAACCTATACGAAGGAGGAACACAATGGGCCGATTAGATGGCAAGACTGCGCTTGTTACGGGTGCATCGCGTGGGATCGGGCGGGAAATCGCGCTGGAGCTGGCGCAAGAAGGGGCGAAAGTCGCGCTGAACTACCAGAGCAGCGATACCGCCGCGCAAGAGCTTGCGGATGAGATCGCCAAGTTCGGTGGAACGTGCATGCTGTCGAAGGCGAATGTCGCTGACCCAAAAGAAGCGCGCGACATGGTCAAGCGCGTAGTCGAGCAGTTTGGCCGGCTCGACATCCTGGTGAACAACGCCGGCATTACCCGCGATAAATCGCTGCGCAAAATGACCGACGAAGATTGGCTGGATGTGGTGCAGACCAACCTGAACGCAGTGTTTTTCTGCACCTCGGCGGCGGTGCCGGTGATGGTCGAGCAGAACTATGGCCGCATCATCAACATCAGCTCGATGAACGGGCAAACCTCGGCGTTCGGCCAGGCCAACTACGGCGCGAGCAAAGGCGGCATTATTGCCTTCACCAAAACCGCCGCGCTTGAGCTGGCGCGCCACAACATCACCGTCAACGCGATCTGCCCGGGCTTCACGCTCACCGATATGCTCTCGAAAGTGCCGACAAACATCCAGGATCAGATCAAGTCGCGTATTCCGCTCGGCCGCTTCGGCACGCCCGCCGACATGGCCAAGGCGGTGACGTTTCTGGTCGATGGCGGCGACTACATCACCGGCCAGACGATCAACATCAACGGCGGCGCATATATGTAGCGCGCCCCAGCGCCCAAACACCAGCGAATGCGTAGTGCGCGAACGAGTTTCCGGCGCACTACGCATTCGATTTTCGGCCGCCTGAAACCCGCGTGTAACTTTTTCGCGCTACAATGCGCGTGTGCGAAAACAGAAAAGGAACTGCAATGAGCCAGAAGAACGACAATATTAACCCATTCGACCCGACGGGCATGCTTAAGAACATGCGCGACTCGAGCCTCGACGCCTGGTCGAAAATGATGGTCCAGCTTGTCAACACCGATGCCTACGCCCAGGCCACCGGCGCCATGCTCGACGCCTGGCTGACGACCTCGACGCCCTTCCGCAAGGCGCTTGAGTCGACCATGACGCAGGTGCTGACGAACCTGAACATGCCCACGCGCACCGATATCACCAGCATGGCCGAGCGCCTGACCAACATCGAGATGCGGCTCGACGACATGGAAGCCCGCCTCGACGAGGCGCAGCGCGCGGCGCGCAAGCCCGCGCCCAAGGCCAAAGAACCGAAAGAAAGCGCGTAATCGCCCGGCGACGCGGCCATGTTTTCTGCCGGATCGCGCCGCCGCCCTATGGAGACACCTATGACCGCAATCGAAAACCCATCGCCGGCGCTGGCCGATCTCTATGCCGAGCTGGAGCGCATTTCCGACAATACCCGCACCTTTGGCCGCCTGCTTTCCACCGACGCCAAGATCGCGCAAACCCCCAAAGAAACGATCTGGTCGCTGAACAAGGCCAAGCTGTATCACTACATCCCGGTGGTGCCCGCCGCTCAACGGCATCGCGTCCCGCTTCTGCTGGTATTCGCGATTATGAACCGGCCGTATGTGCTGGATCTGCGCCCCGGCCACAGCTTTGTCGAGTATATGCTCAAAAAGGGCTTTGATGTCTACCTGCTCGACTGGGGTATTCCCGGGCCGGAGGATCGCAACCTCAAGTTCGACGATTATGCATTGGATTATCTGCCGCGCGTCATCCGCAAGCTGAAATCGTTCACCGGCTCGGATGAGTTCAGCATGCTCGGCTGGTGCCTGGGCGCGCTGATCTCGACGATCTACGCCAGCGTGCGCGGCGACGATGGCTTGAAGAACCTGATCCTGCTGACCGCGCCGCTCGACTTTTCCGACAAGCAGGCCGGCGGTTTCATCCGCTGGACCAGCGAAAAGGCCTTTAACGCCGACCGGATCGTCGACACCATGGGCAACATTCCTGGCGAAATGATCGACTACGGCGCCAAGGCGCTCAAGCCAGTCGAGAATTACGTCAGTAATTATGTCAATCTTTGGGATAACATTCAGAATCCCAAGGTGGTCGAATCGTGGCACGCGATGAACACCTGGGTGCGCGAAGTCATCCC
>LJCR01000730.1 GCA_001399705.1 Kouleothrix aurantiaca | reverse complement strand
GTGACCTTGCTGACGCCCAGGTTGGCGGCGATCTTCTCCTCGTCGTTGCCGGCCTTGAACAGCGCCTCGATCGCCAGCAAATCGGCGAGCGCGTTCTGCTGGCGGTGGCGGTTCTCAATCAAGGTGAGCGACTCGGGCGAGACCCAGCCCTCCTGGAACACCACCGCGCCCAGCTCCCCAATGCCGATCAGCCGCGCCGCCTTGATGCGCCGGCGGCCAGCGGCCACCTTCACGCCCTGCGGCCCCTCGGTCATGATGATCGGCTGGATGATGCCGAAGTCCCGCACGCTATTCAGGAACGACTGGTCGGGCGGGTCGCCGGGCAGGTCTTGGGGCATGTCGGCGACCTTGACGATCCGAAACTCGCCGCGCTCAATCGTGTCCGGAACCAGCTTGAGCTGCTGGATTACTTTCTTGGGCGCTGCCTTCTTCTTGGTTTGGGTTGTCACTGTTCCCTCGTACTTGTGTGTAGGCCCGGTACAGGTCGCCGAAGTGCGGCGCCTGGCGCAGGCCGGCTGCGATTTCCTGGCGATCGAGCAGCGTGCGCGCTGCCCGTCGCTCATTGAGAAGCTGCTGCATAATGCGCGGCAACAGCTCCAGCGCGAGATCCGCGTAGCGGCGATCCTCCCTTCTCAGCGCATTCCATGCGGCTGCTGTGATGTCGGCGATAGCCATTGCCTGCGGCGCCTCCGCCGCCTGCAGGCTCCGGTATATAGCGTCTAGCAGCCCTTCCAGGCTGCCAGTTGAATCCATGTAGGCGTCGAACGCCGGCCGGATGCCGCTGACGATCTCGCTGAGTGCGACCAGGCGGGCGGTTGCCACCTTCGCCGCGTCCAGCGCCTCGCTGCGCAGCTCGGCCGGGCTCTTGCCGGCCTTGCGCTGGATCGTCAGGATGAACTCGCCACGCGCATCGTTCAACAAATGCCACTCGCAGGCGTTCTCTGCGTCGAACGCCAGCATCGTGGTCACCATCAACTGCGCGATGTGCGGCAGGAAGCTGCCGCCCATGAGCCACCTCACCGTCTCGGTGTCAGCACCATCGAGCAGATCCACGAGCGGCACGAGGTCGAGCAGGCTGCCGAACTCCTCCTGGAGCATGGCGATCTGGCGCTTTTGCTCGGCGATCTGGCGGCGCGCGCGAAGAAGGGCGCGGTTCGTGTTCGACCGCGCCCCTCGGAAGGGTATTCGCTTCATTAGATCTCCTGTTTCAGTTCCAAAAGGGGTATGCGGTCAATCATCCCGCCGACGAGATCGGCGTAGGCCTCCGGCACCGCCGCCACGCGCCAGCGCTGGGCATAAACGTTGTAGTTGAGCGCCACTGCGATGCAATTGGCCTTGACCCGCTCGGCGTCGCGCTCGGGCCACGGTGCGCTCTCCAGCGGGTGGGTAACCTGGGTGAGGGTATACGTGTGGTAGTCGACGAGGCGGCGGGACAGCCAGATCGCGAAGGTCGCCGCTTCGGTGATATTCGAGAACACCGCCTCGATCTGCGGTGCCTCCTTCCGGCTGACAACGGTGGCGCCCAGCTCGACCGCGCGCCTGCTGGCGGTCGCCACGTCGTCGGAGAGGGCGCTGTCGCGCATCCCGTAGATGCATACTTGCGCGTGGTCTGGATGCGTCAGGCTCACGGCCTGCTCCTTTCATTTTCGCTTTTTCGTCCGCCGCGTGGGCGGCATGCCGATGATTTCGGTGGCCATCGCCCGGGCCTGGTCGTCGGTGAGCGTGCCCCAAAAGTTCACGATCGCGCCCTGCTGCACGGCGTAGATCGTCCAATCGAACGGATAGAGGCCAGTAGCGCGGCCATTGGCCATCGCGCTGGCCAGCAGCTCGGAGGGCGTCTCGGGCCGGGCGATGATCAAGGTGTCGCGGTCGGGGATCCCGGCCACCCACGTGTAGCCGCGCAACGCCGGCGGCATCCAGGCGTCGATGAGGTCGTGACACAGCAGCGCCGCCGAGGCGTACCCGCTGCCGTTCGTCACCACCCAGATCTCCTCGCCGCGCCAATCGCCCTCGTTAAAGACCAGGTGCTGCGGCGTGAACGTCGCCACGAGCGTGCGCAGATTGGCCATGCCCCACGTCCACAAATCCTCACGCGTCACTCCGTATTTCTCCAGCTCGGGCGGATCGCTGTCGGCCCTGAAGAAGTGCATCGTACCAGGGAAGTCGGCCACACCGGTGATCACGACGCCCTCCGGATTGGCCGCGAAGATCCAATGCTCGCGCACATCCTCGCTGTTGATCTTGAAGTGGTCGAACTTCAGCATCGCCCGCTCCTGAATCAGCTCGCGCGTCAGCGGAGGCAGGCTCAGCGGCTCGAACATCCGACTCAGCGTGCCCTCAAGGTCGCCGTCCGACCAGTACGAGCGGTAGGCGCGGCCGATCTGCAGCCGGATCTCAATCATCTCGGTCGGGTCGCCAGTGCCCGGCCGCGTAATGGTGACGTTGGGCCCCTCGACCGTGGCCTCGCCGTCGGGCCAGAGGGCTTTCGCGCGCTCGATCACCTTCGTGGTGAAGGCCGCGAAGTTGTACCTGCCATCGCTCATAACAGCTCCTTTTGCTCGAAGGCCTCGATTGGGATCGCGGCAAAGGCGGCCGCGCTGTTCCTCGCGCGCTCGGCCAGCTGCCGCCTGGCCAGCAGCGCCGCGACCACGGCCGCCACCTTTCGCCGATGATACTGCAACCCAAGCCGCTCGACGACGAGCTGCTCGATAATCAGCTCGGGCAGCTCGCTCAGCCATACCTCGTCGTGACGCGGCCGCGGAATGCGGCCAAGGGCCGGATGCTCGGCGAAGTGCTTGATGTGGAACATCGTGCGCAGCCGCCAGCCCCAGGCGTAGCCGGCCCCGCCCTCGTGAAACCACTCCCAGGCCGCCTGGTAGCGCTCGGCCATC
>LJCR01000073.1 GCA_001399705.1 Kouleothrix aurantiaca | reverse complement strand
GGCTCCAGGTAGCCGCCCACTGGCGCGAGCGAGGTTCCCTGCACAGCATACTTCGTTTGGCGGAACAAGAGCCAGCTCCCCTCTTCCGTCACTGCCACGACGTTGATAAAATCGGGCGTGACCAGCCAGGCCCAGTTTTCGATCAGCCGCCCGTCGGGCAGTTCCACGGTATGGTTTTCGACACTGAGGTAGGGCGGCTGGTGCAGCACTACCTGCCGGTCGCGAGTTTTCCAGGCTTGCATCGCATGCGCTCACTTTGCTGAATAATGCTGAATTTTGCTGTTAGCGTACCGCAGCCGGCGTGTTTTGTCCACCGCCGCTGGCTGGCCAGCCCATATTGAAAATCTCATCAACCTGCACTACAATACAAGCACTCAGTGAATTTCGTATAGATTTCAAACGCTGTTTTCTGGCGCCGTGCCGCCGGAGGCTGGGCCGTCGCTCTGCTCAGGGCGTTGCTCGCCACGCTCCAGTACACGCTGAGTTGAAGCAACGTTGGGTGGGGATGGAGATGCACGTTGTTGGGAGGCGCTGCATTCAGCTTGTGCCCGAAGCCCGCAGCATTCCCGTTGCTATTGCCCTGCTTCTGCTGAGGCCACGTTCTCAGCTGCTTCCAACACCGCATGTTGCGTTCATTGCTGTGCAACCCAACACATACATACCATGCCAGATGAGCTGCGTTTCGCGCCGCGGGGCTGTTATGGGCGGGCGCATTGCGCCAGCCATCGTAACATTATCGTGCATATGCGCGTGCCCAGCGCAGCAGCACATCGATGCTCGCAACACGCCTGAATGGGAGGCATGCGAATGAATTCGCAACCCTACCGTGTGCTGATCGTCGCTGTAAACCTTCCTGAGCGGCGGGCGCTGCGGGGCTTTCTTGAGCGCGAAACCTGCGCACGCTATATCTGCTCGGAGGCGGCGAGCCTGCCCGATGCCCTGGCGTGCTGCCGCTCGACCCGACCCGATGCTGTCGTGATCGATAACGAGCTACCCGGCGGCGCAGGGCCGGCCCTGCTGGCGGCCCTGGCCGATGCGCACCAAGCCGATGCGATTGCCACACTGCTGCTGCTGCCGGCGGGCGATCGGCAGAGTGCCAGCAACCCTCCGGCGGGCGCGCACGAATCTCTGGCCAAAGGCCCATCGCTGGAATACCAGCTTGGGCGCGCTGTTCTTGGCGCGATCGGGCTCGCTCGCCTGCAGCGCGAGCTTGGGCAGGCCCGCGAGCGGCTTCAGCAGGCGCAAGCGGGTGCGGACGAGCAGCGGCAGCTTTTACACGCTGCCCTTGCCAGCATCGGCGAGGGAGTGATCTGCACCGATGCGCAGAGCCATGTCACGCTTCTGAATGCCGAGGCCGAGCGCTTAACTGGCTGGCGCGGCGGGGAGGCATGTGGGCAGCCGCTTGCGGCGGTGTTGCACTGTGCCGATGCAGGCACGCGTGCACCGATTGACCCGGCACGTGCGCTGCCAGGCAGCTGTTTGCTGCTGGCCCGCGACGGCCACGCAACCCCGATCAGCATTCGTGCCGCGGCACTTGCCCGGGCCGGCGTTGTGGCCGCAGGCACCGTGCTAACCTTCCGCGATGTTTCGCAGCAGCACGAAGCGGAAACACTGCTGCGCGAGGAGCGCGCCCGCTTTGCGTCAATCGCCGGTACGATGCCGGGAATCGTGCACTCCTTCCGGCTTGGGCCAGACAGCGCGATCAGCTTCCCGTACGCAAGCTCGCGCATCGCCGCGATCTATGGCTTGCCGCCCGCCGCACTGGCCAGGGATGCTACACCCGCGCTCAACCTGTGGCACCCCGACGACCGCGCGCACCTGCTGGCGAGCATGGAGGATTCGCGCAAGGAGCTACAGCCGTGGCACGCTGAATTTCGTGTGCTGCACCCCACCGATGGCGAGCGATGGCTCGAAAGCCACGCCATCCCCCAGCGCGAAGCCGATGGCGCTACCGTGTGGTATGGCGTGCTTACCGATATCACTGCACGCAAACAAACCGGCCGCGCGCTGCTGCGCGCCGTTGAGCGCCTGCGCGTGCTTGCCGATGCATCGCGCGCATTTGCCGAATCCACCAGCGATACACAGTCCTTGCTGAGCCAGATCGCGCACACCGCCGCCGAGCAATTGCAGGCCTTATGCATTGTGCGCTTGCTCTCGGACGATGGCCAGCATCTTGAGCTTGCCAGTATCGATCACGCCGACCCAGTGTTTCTGGAAGCGGTGCGGAACAGCCTGATGATGGCAACAATTCACATTGGCGACGCATCCCCGCCGGCCATGGCGGTGCGCACTGGCAAGCCGATCTTCATCGCGGCAATCGGTGACGACGAGACTGCGGGCAGATTCCGTGCCGACCTCAGCGCATTTGGCAAGCGTTTTCACATCCATACCATGCTGGTAGCTTTGCTGAGCGCGCACGGCCGCGTATTTGGCACCCTGGCATTTCTGCGCGCTGGCAACGAGCTTCCCGTCTTCGATACCGAAGACCTGGCCCTGGCGCAAGATCTTGCCGAGCGCGCCGCGCTGGCCCTGGCCAATGCTCGCTTGCTCGAGCAGGTGCAGGCCGAGCTCGCTGAGCGCACACGCGCCGAGGCCGAAGCCCGCAAGCGCGAGCGCAAGCTCAGTACCTTGCTCGATTTGCTGCCGGTCGGCATTTCGATCCTCGACGCCCAGCGCGTGATTTTGTACGCCAATCCGGCGATACGGCGGATCATCGGGCTGTCGGACAGCATGCTGCAACACGGTAGCATGCCCAGCAACACCTATATCAACGCCGATGGCGGCTTGCTGCTGCCCGAGCATTATGCCAGCGTGCGCGCATATCGCGAGCATCAGCCAATTTATAATGTTGAAACCGGGGTTGTGAAAGAAGATGGCAGCTTGATCTGGACCAATGTCAACGCTGTGCCGGTCGATTTCCCCGATTGGAAAGTTGTGGTCGCCACCACCGACATCACCGAGCGCAAAAACGCCGAGCTGGCCCTTGCACGTTCGGCCCAGCGCCTGCGCGTTCTAGCCAACGCCTCGCGGGCCTTTGCCAAGGCTGGCGCCAACGAGCAGGAAGTGCTTGATCTGGTCGCACAGCATATCGCCGAAACGCTCCAATCCTCGTGCACCATTCGCTTTCTCTCCCACGACGCTCAGTGGCTCGATGTGGTCGCCCTTGGCCATTACGATCCCACGCTTCTCGAAGCTATGCATGCCCTGATCAAGCCCGAGCGTATGCCGATCACTGATCCGCAACCCGCCGGTATCGCCGCCCGAAGCGGCCAGCCACAGTTCATTCCAGTGGTTGATGCTGCTGCCCTGCCGGCACTTATCCCGGCCAGCCAGCAATCGCTGCTGGCAATTATGTTGCCTCATACCATTCTTTCGCTGCCGCTGCGTATCCACGAGCAGATCATCGGCTGCCTGACCTTCGCGCGCTCGGCGCGTGAGCTGCCACCATTCGATGAAGATGACCTCACGCTGGCCCAGGATCTCGCCGATCGCGCCGCGCTGGCGATCGCCAATGCGCGCCTGCTTCAGGAGCTTGGCGCCGAGCGCGCCACGCTGGCGCGGCGGGTGGAAGAGCGCACCGCCGACCTGAGCATCGCCAACGCCGAGCTCGCGCGCGCCGCGCGCCTGAAAGACGAGTTCCTCGCCAGCATGTCGCACGAGCTGCGCACGCCGCTCAACTCCATCCTCGGCCGCTCCGAAGCCCTGCAGGAAGAGATCTACGGCGCCCTCACCCTTAAGCAGATCGAGGCGCTGCAGGGCATCGAAACCAGCGGGCGTCACCTGCTCGCCTTGATCAACGACATTCTCGATCTTTCTAAAATCGAAGCCGACAAGCTCGAACTTCACCTCGAGCCTGTCGCGCTCAGCTTCATCTGCCATAGCGCGCTGCAGATGGTCACTCAGCTTGCTCGCCAGAAGCGCGTCGCCATCTCGTCCACGCTCGACAGCACGGTTGAAACGCTGCCCGCCGATGAGCGCCGCCTCAAGCAAGTGCTCGTCAATCTGCTCTCCAATGCGGTCAAGTTCACGCCCGAAGGCGGCAAAATCGGGCTCGACGTACAGGGCGACGCCGAGCGCGGAGCGGTTACTTTCACCGTCTGGGACACTGGTATTGGCATAGCAGAGGAAGACCTGCAGCACCTGTTCAAGCCGTTTGTGCAGATCGACAGCCGCCTCAACCGCCAGTTCGAAGGCACCGGTTTAGGGCTGGCGCTGGTGATGCGCCTGGTGCAGGCACACGGCGGCAGCGTGATGGTGGCGAGCACACCAGGCCAGGGCAGCCGCTTCAGCGTCACGCTGCCCTGGAGCCACGCCGAGCAAGCCAGCCTGCAACCCGTCGCTGAAACAGAAGCCGCTGCCATATGTGGTGCTGCGATCGAGCAAGTGCTGGTGATCGAAGATTCGCCGGCTGCGGTCGAGCAGATCAAGCGCTACCTGAGCGAAATGGGCGCGCAGGTCGAGGTGCACGCGCGAGCGGACGGTGCAGTCGAGCGGGCGATCGAACTGCAGCCCGATGTGATCGTACTCGATATTCTTTTGCCCGATGTGGTGGGCTGGGAGATTCTCCGCCAGCTCAAGGCCGAGCTGCGCGCACAGCATATACCGGTGCTGGTCGTCACGGTAGTGGATGAGCCCGAGCGTGCGCGGATGCTGGGCGCTGCCGGCTTTCTGCTCAAGCCGATCGATCGCGTACGCTTCACGCGGATCGTGCAGCGCATAACACATACGGTTGACGCACCACCGCTCCAGACTGCGTTTCTGCTTGCCCCAGAGCCCGAAACACCGCATACGCCGCAGCCCATCATCCTGCTGGCCGAAGATAACCAGGCCACCATCGACCTGATGTACGATTACCTGCATGCCAAAGGCTACGCTGTGATGATGGCGCGCAACGGCGGCGAGGCGCTTCTCCGCGCCCGGGAAACCATGCCGGCGCTGATTCTGATGGACATCCAGATGCCTGGGATGGACGACCTTGAGGCCATCCGGCGTATGCGCGCGGACGCTGCCCTGCAAGGCATCCCAATCATCGCGCTCACCGCCCTCGCTATGCCCAACGACCGCGAGCGCTGCCTGGCCGCCGGCGCCGACGACTACCTCGCCAAGCCAGTCAACCTGCGCGCCCTGATTGCCGCAATCCAGTCGCGCCTCCAGTCATCGCCACGGCGCACCTGAGCGCCCAGCGCCACATCCATTCAGCTCTGCGCTGCAAAACCCTCCTTTTGGCGACACTCGGTCGGACAAAGGGAGGGTGTTCTCACTGATACCTGATACCAGCTCCGTCTGATCACTTTTGTTTTCTGGTGCTGGGAAGCTGCCCACAAACCCCGCGCTGTGTGCGTATTCTCGCAATTGGTACAAGCTCCGCCACCCACAACGGCGTCACCGTCGCCAAAGCGATCGAGCTCAAGAACCCGTTTGAGAACATGGGCGCCCGCCTGCTCGTCGAGGTCGCTACCAGGACCAACGACGTCGCCGGCGACGCTGGTGGTCAACAAGCTGCGCGGCACGATCCCGAGGCGAATGCTGGGCGGCTTGAGTGGCATGGACGGCATGGATTTCTAGCGCCTGCCCACACAGGCCTTCCGGCTCCTGCGAATACAAAAAGCCAGGTTGGGGTTTTACCCGACCTGGCTTTTGCTATGGGGCAACGCAGGATTGCGCAGGCTGTTCGCGTTCAGGTCAGCGCGGCCGCGAGCGGCGGGACCACCTGCTTTTTGCGCGACATCACCCCGGGCAGGACGAGCTGCCCATCGACAAAGCTGCCGCCAAAGGCGCGCATGGCGCTCGCCTCACCGGCGGGGTTTGCGGCCAGCAGGATGCTGCTTTGATCCAGAATATCCGTCAGCAGAACAAACGCGCTTGTGAGGCCATGCTCGGCCACTAAGTTCATTAGCGCGCGGCGCAGCTCATCTGCCGGCGGCATAACCTCGGCAATGTCGGTCAGCTCAACCTGGCTGATGCTGAAGCGCGTTTCGCCGAACGCAAAGACTTTGCTATCGCGATTGACCCACCAGCTTGCCGGCGGAATCGGGTGGGGAACGCGCGCCCGGAACAGGCCATGCGCTAAGACTTCCAGCGATTGGCCGCTGATATCGGCAAGCCAGCTTGCGATCGCGCGGTCGCGCGCGGTGGTGGTTGGCGAGCGAAACTGAACCGTGTCGGAAAGCACCGCCCCAAGCATTGCCCCGGCGAGCGCCGCTGTAAGTGGCGCGCCGGCCTGCCGATACAGCTCGGCGACCAGCGTGCAGGTCGAACCGACCGGCTCGCAGTGGATGGAGAGCGGCTGAAGCGTTTGCAAACCACCCAGGTTATGATGATCAATAATGCCGATGACCTGACTTTCGGCGACGCCGGGCGCGGCCTGATCAGGATGGTTGTGATCGGTCAGAATGATCTGGCGGTTGGTTTGTTCGGCCAGATGCCGGCGCAGCAGCATGCCCTGCAATACGCCTTCATCGTCGATCACTGCAAGGCCGGCCACATTGCCGCGGCGCAACTGCGCTTTGGCTTCCTGAAGCAGCGTGTCGGGATGCACGGTGACGGTGGGCAATACTGGCACCATCACACGATCGACCGGGACGCTCTGCTGAAGAAGCTGCGCCGCGGCAAACGGTGAGTGGCGCGTGTGCAGCAGAATCGCGTTCTGGCGCGCCGCCGCGTCAATCAGCGCCGGATCGAGCGGTGCATCGTCGGTCACGATCAGGCCACCCGCGCCTGCTTCAAGCGCGGCCTGCTGTACTTCTCGCTGGTCGCCAACAATCACGATGTCGCCCGCCCCAATGCGGGCGCGCGCGGTGGCCGGGCTCATCGTCGCGATCCAGACCCGATTGTTCAGCACGGCGGCGGCGCTTCCCGCGGTCAGCGTCGCTTCCAGGGTGCGCTGGATCAAGGCGACCGGCAGGTTTATTTCTTCGGGAAGCTGGAGCAGGTCGAGATAGCGTTCGGCCAGCGCGTCGCGCTGAACCAGGCCGATCAGGTGCCTGGTCGCATCGACCACCGGCAGCGCGCGAACGGCGTGCTCCTGCATCACATGGCCGGCCTCGCGCAGCGTTTGGTCGGGCCGCAGCACCGGAATGTGTGCTTCCATCACATCGGCGACGCGCAGGTACACATCTTCGATCGGGTGCGGCGCATCCAGGCCGAGCGAGCGCAAGAGCCAGGCCGTCTCGGGTGCCAGATCATCGAGGTAGCAGGCAACGGCGTCCTGCCCGGTTTGCCACTGGTAGAAACTGGCGTACGCCAATGCCGAGCAGACCGCGTCGGTGTCAGGATGGCGATGGCCGATCACCAGGACAGTGCGCTTTGCATTACTCGTCATTGACGCTCCTAGGCTCGATCGGTCATAGCAAATCCTGCTTGCGTGCCTCCATTATAGCGGGGATTCGCGAATACTACCCAAAGTGCCCGGCCGCGCCGAATTGCTTTTCGCACACGGCGGCCCTGCCGGGTGTAGTTTTCAGAACTGCCGGCGTGTGGCTAGCGTTGTCCCGCTTTCACGCGAGTCGTGCGGTCACACGCAAATGTTGTGGCAGGCGCTTCGTACTGGCTTAGCTATAGGTGTAGCCGCCGGGTGCCGCGCATCGTAGCAGGGGCATTCTGTATCGTATGTCAGTAATAAACCTTACACGGTGGCGGGCCAGTGCTGGCATGCCTACGGCTGCGCGCCAAGCTGGGTTGGTATCTCAAGCCGTGCCACGCCAATCGCCGAATCGGCCATGCCGTAGTAGATGTCGACCTGGCCATTCGCGCGCAGGTCGGCACCGGTGGGGAAGACAACGTTCGGCACGATGCCGTCGCGCTCTTCGTCGGCCTCGGGCGCCAGGATCGACTCGCTGGAGCGATACAGGATGGTGCGCGGGTCGTCGATATCGAGCAGCATCGCGCCAGCGCTGTAGTGCACATGCGGCTGGTGATCGACACCTTCCAGAATTTTACCCTTCACGCCGTGATAGATCGTCAGCCAGCCGTGCGCCGTGCGGATGGGTGGCGTGCCGCCGCCGATCTTGGTTTCTTCCCAGGGCTGCGCCGGCGTTGCCAGCAGCGTATGATCGCGCCACGCCAGCAGCGCAGCCGGGTTGGCCTGGGCCGGCTCGATCGCGCAGTACGAGATCCACATGCTGGGGCGATCTTCGCTGACGCCGGCGGGCAGCACCGGCATGCGCCCCTGCACGTGCGCCGGCCGATGGATCAGCGCCAGCGCCGGTCGCCCGTGCGGGTCGTTGACCGGCTCGGGGAACAAG
>LJCR01000729.1 GCA_001399705.1 Kouleothrix aurantiaca | reverse complement strand
GGGCTAGAAACAACCCCGGCTGTCGAACTGCGCGAATCGCTGCAGTGGGGCGGCTACCCGGCCGCCACGCGCGTGCAGCCCGGCGCGGTGCTGTTCCCGAAGCTTGACGATGAATCGCATCGGTAAACCTTGATAAACCCTGCGCGTCTTGGGTTGGTATCACGATCAAACTGGCACCAACCCAAGACGCGCAGGGTTTGGTCTTGGAAATACCCATCGTTTACACTGACAGCAACGTCACCCTCGCGTCTTGGAGGCCAACGTGTCCAAAGCTGTTCCGCTCCAGCCGGGTCGCTTCTACCACATCTATAACCGTGGCAACAACCGCGAAAATCTGTTTCTTGAAGAACGCAACTACCACCATTTCCTCAAGCTCTACGCCCGCTACGTCGCGCCGGCCGTTGACACCTACGCCTACTGCCTGCTCAAAAATCACTTTCATGTGCTGGTGCGCATCAAAACAAGCACCGAGCAGAAGGAGCCTGCGAAACCGCTCAACCCAAGCCAGCAGTTCGGCCACCTATTCAACGCCTACGCCAAGGCGATCAACAAGGCGTACCGCCGCACTGGCAGCCTCTTCGAGCACCCGTTCGAGCGGAAAAAGGTCACTTCAGAGCAGCACCTGCTACGGCTGGTTACCTACATCCACCACAACCCGCAGAAGCACGGCCTGATCACCGACTTCCGCGCCTGGCCCTACTCTTCCTACCACGCGCTGTGCGGCACCCTGCCTACCCTGCTGCGCCGCGATGATCTGCTGGGCTGGTTCGGTGGCCCGGCGCAGCTCGCAGCCGCGCACGGTATCGCCGCTGATGCGCGGCTTTCGGCGCTCGACATGGAGGACTTCGCGTAGTCGTCGTCGTTCTCGTCGTCAACCCATCGTGTCGTCGTCGCTAAACCCATCGGCTCTGAGTTGGTAGGCCCTGTAACGTGATACCAGCTTAGAGCCGATGGGTTTACAACGAGTCTCATCGCCTCCTACGCCCCACGTCGTTTGCGCAAACCCCACTTCTGTACTATGCTGCACAGCTAAACAATCAGCGATCCAAGCATAAGGGAGTGGAGTCTCACAATGCCCGAGCATATTCTTGTTGCCGTCGCCTGGCCCTACGCCAATGGCCCGCGCCATGTCGGCCATGTGGCTGGCTTTGGCGTGCCCAGCGATATTTTTGCCCGCTACCAGCGCCTGAAAGGCAACCACGTGCTGATGGTCTCGGGCACCGACGAGCACGGCACGCCGATCACGCTTGCCGCCGACAAAGAAGGCATTACGCCCAAGCAGCTGGCCGACCGCTACAACACCGTGATTGGCGACGATCTGCGCAACCTGGGCCTGAGCTACGATACCTTCACCCGCACGACGACACAAAACCACTATGCCGTCACGCAGGATCTCTTCAAGACGCTCTACGACAAGGGCTACATCCTGAAGCAGACGGCGCTGGGCGCGTTTTCCGCTGCCACCGGGCGCACGCTGCCCGACCGCTATGTCGAAGGCACCTGCCCGATCTGCGGCTACACCGAGGCGCGCGGCGACCAGTGCGACAACTGCGGCAACCAGCTCGACCCGGTCGATCTGATCAACCCGCGCTCAAAGGTCGATGGCCAGCCGCCAGTGTTTAAGGAAACCGAGCACTTCTTTCTCGACCTTTCGGCGTTTGCCACGCAGCTGGGCGAGTGGATCGACTCGCAAAGCCACTGGCGGCCCAACGTGCGCAGCTTCTCGCTGAACCTGCTCGACGAGCTGCGCCCGCGCGCGATCACGCGCGACCTCGACTGGGGCGTGCCCATCCCGCTGCCCGAGTACGCCGAGCGCGACGACAAGCGCATCTACGTCTGGTTCGACGCGGTGATTGGCTATCTTTCGGCCAGCATTGAATGGGCGAAAAATCGTGGCACGCCCGATGCTTGGCGAGCATGGTGGCAGAACCCCGAGTCGCGGCACTACTACTTCATGGGCAAGGATAATATCGTCTTCCACAGCGTGATCTGGCCGAGCATGCTGATGGGCTACGGCAACGGCGGCGTGTTTGGCGGCAATGGCGACAGCCCCGCCCTCAACCTGCCCTACGACGTCGTCAGCAGCGAATTCCTGACGATGGAAGGCAAGAAGTTCAGCAGTAGCCGCGGCATTGTAATTTATGTCAACGAAGTCTTGAGCCGCTACGACGCCGATCCGCTGCGCTACTTCCTGACGATTGGCGGGCCGGAGACGCAAGACACCGACTTCACCTGGGCCGAGTTTGTGCGGCGCAACAACGACGAGCTGGTGGCGACCTGGGGCAACCTGGTGAACCGCACGCTCACCAACGTGTTCCGCAATTTTGGAGCGGTGCCGCAGCCCGGCGAACTCCAAGCCGCCGACACAGCGCTGATCAGCGCCGTGGAAGAAGGCCTGGCGGCTGTGGGCGGCCTGCTCGACGTGGCGCGCTTCAAGGCCGCGCTGGGCGAAACCATGCGCCTGGCCGGGCAGGTCAACCAGTACCTGAGCGAGCAGGAGCCGTGGAAAGTCATCAAGGCCGACCGCGAGCGCGCCGGCACGGTGCTGTATGTGGCGCTGCGCTGCGTCGACACGCTGAAGATCATGATGACGCCGTTTCTGCCGTTCAGCAGCCAGAAGCTGCACGAGCTGCTCGGCTACGAAGGCTATATCGCCGGGCCGCTCGAATTCCGCGACTACACCGAGGAAAACGGCCTCAGCCACCGCGTGCTGACCGGCGACTACACCAGCTGGACGGGGCGCTGGGAGCCAAGCGCGCTGCCGGTGGGCCAGGCGCTGCGCCAGCCGGCCCCGCTCTTCAAGAAACTCGATGACTCGGTGGTGGCCGAAGAGCTGGCGCGCCTGGAGCAGGCGTAAGCGAGGCGGGCGGCAGGATGCCGAGCGCGCATCTGCAT
>LJCR01000728.1 GCA_001399705.1 Kouleothrix aurantiaca | reverse complement strand
TCCCACGCCTGCGCCACGCCGTGGAGGAAGTTCAGCCCGGCCATGGTTTCGTGCGCGACCTCGGGGTTCACGCCAACCATCGCCGGGTCGTCGAGCGTCTGGATGAACGCCAGCGCGTGGCCAACCGTGGCGAGGTAGATGTCGCCGCGTGGCTCGTTCGGCTTGGGTTCGAGCGCAAACTTGAGGCTATAGCCCTGGTCCTTGCTGTAGGCGCACAAGAAGTTGAGCGCCTCGCGAAAGCGCTTGGTGGCCTCCAGCGGGTCCTTGGCGGCGTCGGTCTCGACGCCTTCGCGCCCGCCCCAGAAGACATACACGCCCGCGCCACACTCCACGCCGAGGTCGATAGCGCGCATGGTTTTCTGCAGGGCGTAGGCGCGCACGGCGGGGTCGTTGGCAGTGAATGCGCCATCTTTGAAGGCCGGGTCGGTGAAGAGGTTAGTGGTCGCCATCGGCACGACCAGCCCGGTTTCCTGGAGCGCGGCCTTGAAGTCGCGGACGATGCGGTCGCGCTCGGCGGGGGTGGCGTCGATTGGCACGAGATCGTTGTCGTGGAAGTTGACGCCGTAGGCGCCCGCATCGGCGAGCAGGTGGACGATCTCAGGCGCGGAGAGCGGCTGGCGCACGGGTTCGCCAAACGGGTCGCGCCCCGGGTTGCCCACCGTCCACAGGCCAAATGTGAACGTATCGGCTGGCGTTGGCTGGTAGCTCATGTCGTACCTCACCTTACTATGCTTATGCAGAATGGGGCTATTGTACTCCAAGCGGCAGCCCTGGGCTGCAGAACTCTGCTGTTGACGTGTGACAGCGCGGGGCGTAGAATCAAACCTCGTCGTGCTGAACGGCTCCTTTTTCTTCCCTAATACCGTGTGGATGAGGGGCGGTAAGCATAAAGGAGGAACCATGACCACATTCACAGAGCCGAAGCCGGCTGGCCTGCCGACCTGGCTTGATCTGGTCGCGCCCGACGCCGAGGCTGCGCGCGCCTTCTACCAGGCGGTGTTTGGCTGGGAGTACGATGTTGGCGCGCCGGAGTTTGGTGGCTACGCTACCGCACGGCTGGGTGATCGCCCGGTGGCCGGCGTGGTGCGCAACCAGCCGGATGCGCCAGCCATGCCCGCAGCGTGGGGCCTGTATTTCGCCACCAACGACATTGAGGCCGATCTGGCGAAGGCTTTGTCGCTGGGCGCGCAGGTGCTGTACCCAACCATGGCGGTGGGCGATTTCGGCAGCATGGCCACCTGTGCCGATCCGCAGGGCGCGGCGTTCAGCTTCTGGCAGGCGGGCAGCCACATCGGCACGCAGGTGGTGAACGAGCCGGGCGCGGCGGCGTGGCACGAGCTGTACACCTCCAACGCACAGGCCGCGCGCGATTTCTACTCCGCGCTGCTGGGCGCCAGCGCCGACCCAATGCCGGGCGGGATGGAGTACTACGTGCTCAAGCAGGGCGACTGGATGTTCAGCGGGATCATGCAGATCGACCCGTCGTGGGGAGGCATGCAGCCGCAGTGGGTGACCTATTTTGCTGTCGCCAATGCCGACGAGACGGTTGCGCGCGTGGTAGCCAGCGGCGGCAAGATCATGGGCACGATCGACGACTCGCCATTTGGGCGCATTGCCGCCCTGGCCGACCCGCAGGGCGCGGTGTTCAAAATTGTTGAGACGCCGGCAGCATAAAATCGAGAAGTTTACACGTTGCAGCAGGTGGCAGGCGGCAGGATGCAGGTGCGCTTTCCGCGCTGCAACGCGTTTTTGCCGTTGCCTGAGCGATCGATTGCTCTGCAAACTGCTGTAGAACGTGCGGGCGGGCAGCACAATGCGCTAGCGTTGCTGCCCGCCTGTACATCTTGTTCTGCAAGGCATCGTCTGGGCGTGGGGTTCTCCCCCGGCAGCCGCGCGTATGCCTTTTGTCTTATCATATACTCTGCTCCCCGCGCCCTGTGTATGACCCGCGATGTGCCACACCAGCAGGCAATATCAGGTGAATTTTCTTACTTGGTTTTCCATGGTAACAGCCGCATGGATTGGTATTAGGCTGGCCGGCGGCAGATGCCTGAATTGAATTCTGCGAGCTTGGGTAGCACATTCCGATGATCTGATACGTATAAGGGCGTGCATATTTCGCGGAATATTGCTCTCTGATGCGCGAAAACACAGGAACGTTCATTCTTGATTATAGAGAACATGCATTAAACTGTATCGACTCTGAGCACTTCAAGATGTTGAAAATCCGCTCAAAATCCAATAAGATATTTTCACTATCACGGTATTGAAGAAGCTCGTTCGATTGCTCGCCCCCTCTGAGATATCATTTCGTGTGAGGCACACAGATTTTTGACGCATCGTGCAAGAATAGTTTCTAAGCTCATCTCGCCAGGTTGGCTTGCTTCGGTCTCCTCTCGCTCCCACAGCGCACCGCGTTTGTGCAATAGTATGGCTGGGTTTTTCACGCCGACTTGGTTGGTGACGTCGCATTCTTTTCCGGCGAACACATTTCATTGCGCTGCGGTGCGGCAGCATAAGCATACTACCCGTTTGCAGCATTACTACAGCTTTGTGCCGGCGACCATGGCACGCTCTGGCTTGTGTTGTGTCCCACTGTCAGTGCGGCGTTCGGCTGCTGGCGCATCTGCTGAAACTTTTACACAACAAATCAATCCATCCAAGCAAGGGAAGGAATGTTTTGATGACACATCGCCCAGCGATACACATCTTAATTATTGACGATGACGACAGCTATCGCACCATTCTGAACGATATACTGAGCTCCCACGGGCATACAGTGACCCTGGCCGCCAGCGGCGCCGAGGGTTTGCACCTGGCGCGGGTGCTCGATCCCGACCTGATCATCCTGGATGTTATGATGCCCGAGCTCGATGGCTTCGCTGTGTGCAGCCAGC
>LJCR01000727.1 GCA_001399705.1 Kouleothrix aurantiaca | reverse complement strand
GCCGAATTGCGTGCGCCATTTGCCGGCACCGTCGCCGCGCTCGACGCGACCGTGGGCGAGTTCTTTGCGCCCGGCACGCCGGTGGCCTACGTCGGCGATCTGGGCGCGTGGCAAGTCGAAACCACCGACCTGACCGAGCTGAACGTCGCGGCGGTGCAGGTCGGCAGCCCGGCCAGCATCACCTTCGACGCTATCCCCGAGCTGACGCTGGCCGGCAAAGTCACGCGGGTGCGCGCCCTGGGCGAAAGCAAGCAGGGCGACATTACCTACACCGTGACGATCGCGCTCGACAAGCAGGACCCGCGCCTGCGCTGGAACATGACCGCCTCGGCAACGATTGACAAGTAGCGCCGACACGCTGTTTCCGCGCCCCGCCCTCGCTGGCGGGGCGTTTTGGTGTCTGCCGGGCTTCGTGGTACACTCTCGGCGGCGCGAACGGATCGCATAGCGCGCAGTGGGGAGAACACGATGCTGCGTATGATCAGGCGGCGGCTGGGCCGCGAGCGCACAGCCGATGTCATTGTGGTGGGCGCGGGGCTGGCTGGCTTAGTTGCGGCGCGGGAGCTGGCCGCGCGTGGCGTGGATGTGCGCGTGCTCATTCCATGGCAGTCCAACCACGTCACCGCCGACTGGCTGGCGCGCGGCTATTTCGGCGAATGCCTGCGCAACGGCATTCGTATTTTTGGCTTCCAGCACGCCATGATCCACGCGAAAACCGCCACCATCGACGGCATATGGTCCACCGTCGGCACCGCCAACCTCGACCGGCTGAGCCTGACAGGTAACTACGAGATCAATATCGAGCTGTTGGATGAAGAGTTTGCCGCCGACATGGAGCACGTCTTCTCAATCGACCTTTCGAACGCCTTTGATCTCACGCCCGAGCGCTGGGAAAGCCGCTCGTGGCTCAGCTGGGCGAGCGAGCAGATCCTGCGGCCCCTGCGACCGCTGCTCTGAAGGTGCGCGGTGTGGAGGTTTTGCGCAGTACGAAGCATTTTCGTACCATCTCGTTTCAGGACTCTTGAGTCATTGAGTGTTGCCTGCTCGGCTGCGATAATGGGTGGAGCATGATGAACCATTCTCGCTGCATCGGAGCACTTCACCATGACACATCTGACGAAGCCGCGCCTGATTCAAACGTCGCCATTATCGAGTTCCGGTGCCAACTACCGCCGCCGCGAACGCGCCGATCAGCTTGCAACGGTGCTGCGAATCATCAATCAGATCTCGCGAATTCGTGCGCTCGACGCCCTGCTTGAAACGCTTGCCGAAGAAATTCATGTGTCGCTTGGCTATGCGTCGGCACATATCTACCTCACCGATGAGAGCAGGCTGGTGCTTCGGGCGGTCGCCTCGATCACCGGTTTCGAGCCACACGACGAGCACCTGATATCGGGCAGCAGCCCGGCGGCGCTCGCGTGCCAGCAAAGCTGCCTGATCTTCAGCGATACGTTTGCCGAGCAGGCATCCATTTCGACCTACCCCAACGAAGCGGTTGCGTGCGCGAGCATCCCGCTGATCAGCAACCGGCAGGCGATTGGCGCGATCGAGATTTTTACCGACGACCCCAGCCGCTGGCGCAGCGCCGACATCGAGGCGCTGATGGCGCTTGTGAAACAGTCGGCCATGATCATCGAAACCAGCCAGCGCAACAGCACCGAGTTCGATCAGCTCTATGCCGCGCTCCAATCGCGCGCCGACCAGCTTGCGCTGGTGAATGAAATTTCGACGGCTGTTTCGGCCAACCTCGATCAGCACGCTGCCCTGCAGTCGATCGTGACGCAAATGCCCCGCGCGGTGCCCTGCCAGCGCGTAAGCCTGGCCAGCTACGACGCCGAGCGCCAGATTTTGACACTGCGCGCGCTCTGGTTTATGGGGGCAAAGACCACAGTTGATGTAGGCAGCGAGGTGCGGCTGGACGAAACCGAAGCGCGCTTTGCCATTGCGTCGGGCTATTTGCACTATGTGAGCGATCTGTCGCTCAGCCCGACAACCTACAGCTATCGCCTGCTGAGCAATGAATTCCTGCGCTCGCTGGTTCACGTGCCGATCATGTCGGGCGATGAATGCCTGGGCGTGCTCAGCCTGATGCGCAGTGAGCCAAACAGCTTTACCGGGATCGACCTTGCGCTGCTGAACTCGCTTTCGCCGCACATCGCCACGGCCTTCCGCAACGCATCACTGTATACGCAGGCCCAGCAGGCGTATTCCGAGCTGGCAATGGCCCAGGAGCACACGCTGCAAACCGAGCGCCTGCGTGCGATTGGCGAAATGGCGTCGGGCGTGGCTCACGATTTCAACAACCTGCTGGCCATTATTCTGGGCCACATGGAGCTGATGAAATCCGGCGACGCAAGCCAGTCCGAGCGCTCACGCCGCGCGGTGATCCAGGCGGCACAGGATGGAGCGCAGACGGTGCGGCGCATTCAGGAGTTTGTGCGCACCAACCCCGAGCAGCATTCCACCTATGTGAACCTTGCCGAGCTTGGCGACGACGTAGTTCACCTGACGCGCCCGCGCTGGCATAGCGACATGATTGGCAAGGGCGTGGTGATCGACGTGCGCTGCGATTTGCAGCCGGTGCCGAATGTGCTGGGCAACTCCACCGAGCTGCGCGAAGTGGTGACAAACCTCATCCTCAACGCCGTCGATGCTATGCCGCACGGTGGTGCCCTGATGCTGACATCGGGCGTGGAAGACGGCATGGTATGGCTGGAGGTGGCCGATAGCGGCCACGGCATCCCGCCCGAGGTGCGCGCGCGCATTTTCGAGCCCTTCTACACCACAAAAGCCAATCGCGGCACAGGCCTGGGCCTGGCGGTATCGCGCAGTATTGCGCTGCGCCACAACGGCGAGCTAAGTGTCGAAAGCGAGCCAGGCCGCGGCAGCCGCTTCCGCC
>LJCR01000726.1 GCA_001399705.1 Kouleothrix aurantiaca | reverse complement strand
GGTGCACGAGCTTGGGCATGCGATTGCCGCGCTGGTCTTCGGCTTTACGATCAAAGGTTTTAAAGGCATTCCCACAAACCCGCGCGACCCTTATTTAGGCTACGTCAAGACGAGCACCTCGAATCTGACCTTATGGAAGGCGATTGGCTACTTCTTTATTGGCATTGCGCCGGTGCTATTCGGGACATTATTTCTGTTTGCGGCGCTGATGATCCTGTTTGACCGCGAGCTGGCTGTGTTTGTGAACGAGCTGAACATTCTGAATGGCACAGCAGTGCCCGGCGCGGGCAACTTCGCCAGCCAGGTGCTGACCGACTGTGTGGCGCTGGTGATGTTTATCTTCCAGCCGGCCCACTGGCTCGACTGGCGCTTCTACGTGTTTCTGTACCTGGCCTTTGCGGTCGGCTCCTCCATCCACCTTAGCCCGCCCGACATCAGCGCGGCTGTCGGCGGTTTTTACGCACTGGTGGCGCTGTGGTTCGGCTTCAACCTGGCGACGCTGTGGATCAGTGGCATGAACGAGCACTCAGCCGATTGGATCGGCCGATCCTATGTCTGGTTCTATGGTATCCTAGCGGTTGTGATTGTGCTGAACCTGATCGCTGCGGCTGTGCTGCTGGTGCCGGCCACGCTGCGCGCTTCGAGCGCAAAGCACTAGCGCAACGCTGAGCGTTTTCGTGAAGGAGTGAGCCATGCTGGTGCGCGATATTATGTCGCAGGATGTGACGGCCCTGGCGCCCTCGTTCTCGATCGCCGACGTGGCCGCGATCATGCGCCAGCTCGACATTAGCTCGCTGCCGGTGATGGATCAGGACCAGCTGCTGGGGATTATCACCGACCGCGACATTGTGGTGCGCGTGGTGGCCGAGGGGCTCGACCCGCATATGGAGCGCGCCGACTTCCACATGACGCGCGACCCGATCGTCGCCGCGCCGGACTGGACGCTTGAGCAGGCCGCGCAGATCATGCTGACGCGCCAGTTTCGCCGCCTGCCGGTGATGCAGCAAGGCCGCCTGGTGGGCTACCTCTCGCTGCGCGACCTCGCCCGCCACGACGGCGAGCAGGCGCTGAACGATACGCCGTAGCGCGTGGCCGACAAAGGACGAAAGACGAACGACGAAGGTGAGAGGGCCTTCGTCGTTCGTCTTTCGTCCTTCGTCTCTTCCAATGCCCTAAATATCCGCCGCGCCGATCTGCTCAGCGAACTGGAGCTGGTAGAGCCGGTGGTAGAAGCCGCGCTGGGCCAGCAGTTCTTCGTGGCTGCCATCCTCCACCACGCGGCCCTTGTTCAGCACAATGATGCGATCGACGTCGCGGATGGTGCTCAGGCGGTGCGCGATCACAAAGCTGGTGCGGCCGTGCAGCAGGCGCGTCAGCGCGGCCTGGATCAGCGCCTCGGTTTCGGTATCGACGCTGCTGGTCGCCTCGTCGAGAATCAGCAGCACCTCGGGATTAAACGCGATTGCGCGCGAGAAAGCCAGCAGCTGGCGCTGGCCAACCGACAGGTTCGAGCCGCGCTCGCGCACCACGTAGTCGTAGCCGCCGGGCAGGCGCTCGATGAAGGGCGCGGCGTTGGCGATTTCGGCGGCGCGGCGCACCTGCTCGTCGCTGATCTGCTCGTTGTGCAGGCGGATGTTCGACGTGATTGTGCCGCTGAAGCAGACCGGGTCTTGCGGCACTGCCGCGATGTGGCGGCGCACGTCGGCCTGGCGCAGCGCGCGAATATCCACGCCGTCGAGCGTAATCGCGCCACCCTGAACGTCGTAGAAGCGCGCCAGCAGGCTGATCAGCGAGGTTTTGCCCGCGCCGGTCGCGCCCACCACCGCCACCGACTGCCCGGCCGGGATTTTCAGCGAAATGCCGCGCAGCACCCAATCGGCCTCGGGCGGCGTGGCGGGGTTTTTCGCAATCGCCTGCTGCCCGGCCTCGGCGTTGTAGCTGAACCAGACGTTCTTCAGCTCGATCTCGCCGCGCACCGGGGCGGGCAGTTCCACAGGCGCGGCCGGGTCGGTGATGTCGGCCTGAGTATCGAGAATGCGGAAAATGCGCTCCGACGAGGCCATGGCGCTTTGCAGCGTGTTGTAGTTTTCCGCGATCTGGCGGATCGGGCCGAACATCTGGTCGGTGTACTGGATGAAGGCCACCAGCACGCCAATCGTCGCCAGCCCGCCCAGCACCAGCCCGCCACCGAGGTTCAGCAGCAGCACCGTGGCAGTGACGCCCAGAAAGCTCACCGCCGGGAAGAACAGCGAGAAGGCCAGCAGCACGCCAAACTGCGCCGAGCGGTAATCGTTGCTCAGCTCGTCGAAGCGCTCGCGGCTGCGCCCTTCGCGGTTGAACAGCTGCGTCACCAGCACGCCGGTGATCTGCTCGTTCAGGTAGGCGTTGATGCGCGCCAGGCGCTGGCGCACCGCCCGAAACGAGGCGCGCATGAAGCGCTGGAAGAAGAAGGTTGCCACCACCATCAGCGGCAGCATCAGGAAGCTGATCAGCGCCAGCCGCCAGTTCAGCGCCAGCATGGCGATGACCACAAACACCAGGCGCGCGCTGTCGCCCAGCAGCGCGACCATGCCCTGCGCCAGGAATTCGTTCAGCGCGTCGACGTCGTTGGTCAGGCGCGTGAGCAGCCGCCCAACCGGGTTGCGGTCGAAGAACGACAGGCTCATGCGCTGAATGTGGCTGAAGATGCGCATGCGGATGTCGACCATCACCTGCTGCCCGGTCGATTGCATGATGTAGGTCTGCCCGTAGCGGCAGGCAAAGGCCGTCACCAGCGCGAGCAGGTAAAAGGCGAATAGGGGGATCAGGCCCGCAGCGTCGCGCGCGGCAATCGGCCCGTCGATCGCGCGGCTGACGAGGTAGGGCGGCGCCAGCCCGGCGGCGGCGGCGACATTCGCCAGG
>LJCR01000725.1 GCA_001399705.1 Kouleothrix aurantiaca | reverse complement strand
CGTGCCGCGAGCGAGCAGATTGGTCAGGGTCGAGCGATCGGTGTCGCTCAGCGTAATGTGCTGTTTGTTCATGGTCTGAGTCTACCAGACCTTCACGGAAGTGTCGAATAACTTATTTTCCAGAGTAATTAACTCAGGCACTACAGAATATTTCGTCTGAAGCGCATGAACTTATCGAGTTGCTGCAAGCGGCACGTTCCTATTTAGGCAAACATTCTGCGCCTGCGCATTGCCCCGTATGTGAAAGCTCTATGGCAATCGATGGTTTAGCTGAGCGTATTGACCAACGCTTGGAAGTATTTCGTGTTGTACAAGGTTCAGAAGCCACACAACAGGCCACTGAGCAAAAATACCAGCGTGTTGGAATGCAGCTGGATAATCTTGTAGCCGAAGTACGGCAAGCAGTTCGTGAATTCGACGAACTCTGCCAACAACCAAACCTGCCGACCGATATAGGTATACCAGCGAATTTTGCCTCAAGCAATATTGCAGTACTCAACGAATGGTTGGAGCAAACCGCCACTCTTCCCGAAAGTTGGGCACAAGCTATTGCGCAGCGCCAAGGACAGGAAGATTTCGTAGCAACGTTGAGAAATGTGCTCCAAACGTATACTGCTAATCTGCAAAGCCAGCGCGAATTGGAAGCGCTTTTGCCAAAACTTCGGCGGACGCTTGAGATTGTAACGGAGGAACGTAAGCGGTTCACCGATGAAGTTCTCGACCGCATTGCTCAGGAAGTAGGGCGGCTCTACGATGCAGTCCATCCTGGCGAAGGTCTGAATACTGTTATTCTTGGCCTTGATCCCAAACGGCGGGCGTCTCTTGATATCAAGACAACGTTTGCTGGCCAACACAATGTGCCACCACAGGCATATTATAGTGAATCGCACCTGGACACATTAGGTATTTGCATTTTTCTTGCAATAGCTGGATTGGGCAATGCCCAAAACACAATTCTGGTGTTGGATGATGTACTGGCCAGTGTCGATGAGCCGCATATCGATCGGCTTGTTGATGTGCTTTACGAAGAGGCGGGAAGATTTCGCCACTGTTTGATCACAACACATTACCGACCATGGAAGGAAAAATATCGTTGGGGCAGGCTACGAAACAATGACAAATGTCATTTTGTAGAGTTGAGCAGGTGGAGCGGTAGCGATGGCATGACACGGGTGCAGAGCGTGCCGGAGATTGAACGATTACATCGACTATTAAAAGAGAATCCGCCGGATGCTCAACTGGTATGCTCGAAGGCTGGCCTGATTTTAGAAGCAGCACTCGATTTCTTAACTCATCAGTATGGATGTTCCTTGTCGCGAAAGCGCGATGCCCGCTATACGATTGGCGAACTCCTTTCTGCGATTAATGGCAGACTCCTTGCGGCATTACGTGTCGAGCAAAAGATAGGGGTAGATGACCAGGGTAAGCCAGTATTTGATAGTATTTCTTTGGCTCCAATACTTAAGGATATCGGCCAGCTTGCACAGGCACGCAACACGATGGGTTGCCACTTCAACGAGATTGCGCATCATATGCCGGATGGCGATGCACTTGCGTTTGGCCAGAAGGTCTATGACCTGATAAACGTGCTTGTCGATCCAGATGTCGGTTGGCCAGAAAAGAATAAGTCTGGTTCATATTGGTCAAATGCTGCCCCCAAAGACGAAACGCGTCGCCTGTACCCTCTTCTGAGGCCATCGTAATCATCCATATCAGGCGATTGGTAAAAATTTATATCATGCAAAGTGGAAATAGAAGTCAAACTCGTTCTTCGCGCCTTCGCGCCTTCGCGTGAGTAAATAAGCAGCGCTCGTGCAGTTTTCATAAAACAGATAATCTGCGGAAATCTGCGCAATCTGCGGATAGAAAAGATCGAACCTATGACCAACCGACAAAAACTCGAACTCACCTGGCTCGGCAAGGAACACCGCCCCAGGCTCGAACCACGCATCCTGCTCGAAGACCCGGCGCTGAGCTACCACGCCAGCCACCGCGTCAAGGGCGATCCGCAGATAACACGGAATAGTCCGCAGATTACGCAGATTGGGGATGGTGAACAAGCAGAAACTAATCTGCGGAAATCTGCGCAATCTGCGGATAATACAACCCCGGATGAAGTCGGCGACATCTTCGACAACAAGCTCATCCAGGGCGACAACCTGCTGGCGCTCAAGGCGCTGGAGGCCGAGTATGCCGGTAAGGTCAAGTGCGTGTTTATCGACCCGCCCTACAACACCGGCTCGGCCTTTACCCACTACGACGACGGCGTCGAGCATTCGCTGTGGCTGTCGCTGATGCGCGACCGCCTGGAGATCATCCGCAAGCTGCTGAGCGACGACGGCTCCTTGTGGATCACCATCGACGACAACGAGGCGCATTATCTCAAGGTGCTGTGCGATGAGGTGTTTGGGCGGGCGAATTTTGTGTCTTCAATTGCTTGGGAAAAGGATCAAGCGCGACATAATGATGCTTTAATTTCTGGTGCACATGATCATATCCTGCTTTATTCGAAAGATATAAATGTTTGGAAGCGCATTCGAAACTTACTGCCTAGAGAAGAGTCAACCAATGAACGATATAGAAACCCTGATGATGACCCTCGAGGTCCTTGGTTACAAGGTGCTACTAGTACCGCGAAAAGTGGCACTGAGCGAAATCGCTTTCCAGTGATATTACCTTCAGGAAGATCAATTGTGCCGCCACCTGGGAATTATTGGCGGTTCTCTGAAGAAACCCTTAAACGTGCGCAGGCAGAAGACAGAGTTTATTACGGAAAAAATCAGGATCGACTTCCAATTATAAAAAGCTATCTCTCGGATGTTCAAGACGGATTCGTACCCAAGACACTTTGGCTGGCTTCAGAGGTTGGCTCAAATCAATCAGCGAAGAGAGATCACCTTCGTAA
>LJCR01000723.1 GCA_001399705.1 Kouleothrix aurantiaca | reverse complement strand
GAACTGGGTGGCGCTGGGCTTTGCGATGCTGGGCGTCACGCTGTTCTGGTTTGTCGAAAGTTTCTACCCGCTGGGCCGGCGCGCGCGGCTGGTGCTGAACCTGCTGGCCTTTGTGATCTACGCGCTGTTCGTGGTGCTGCTGCTGCGCAACGAAATCGTGACCGACGTGCGGCGCGGCACCGACGGCGGGATCGATTTTGGTATCACGCCATTCGCCACCGCGCTGTCAGCCTTTCATTATTTATTTGAAGGAATAGCGCTGGTGCTGCTGGTGCGCAATGCTGCGTGGCGAACGCACCGCCCATTGCTGATTGGGGCGCTGATCGTGACAGTCACCACCGTCGCTGCGCTCCTCAGCCCGGCCATCTCGGTGCAAACCTACACCATCGCGATCGGCGCGCTGTTCATGGCCTACGAGGTCGTGAAGCAGCAGCTTTTCAGCCCGATGGTGCAGCTCAACCAGCACCTCGAGGCCGAGGTCGAGCGGCGCACCACTGAGCTGGCGCAGTCGCTGGAGGTGCAGGAGCGCGTGCGCAGCGAGCTGGCCGCCGCCCGCACGATTCAGCTCAGCCTGCTGCCGCACACAACACCCACCCTGCCCAATATCAAAGTCGCCGGTAGCTCCATCCCGGCCAAAGAGGTTGGCGGCGATTTTTTCGCCTACCACACCTATGCCGACGGCCGGCTGGGCGTCGCGGTTGGCGATGTCAGCGGCAAAGGCATCCCCGCCGCGCTGCTGATGGCCCTCGCGCTCAACACCTTCGAGACGCTGGTCGATACCTACCACGACCAGGGCGACCTGCTGGAAGCCTGCAATCTCAGCCTCGCGCCGCGCATGATGCAGAGCCGCCAGAACGCCGCGTTTCTTAGCGTGGTGCTGGATGGCCGCAACTACGAGGCGCAGGTCGCGAATGCCGGCCTGATCGCGCCGCTGCTCTGGCGCGGCGGGCAGGTGCAGTATGTCGAAAGCTTTGGCCTGCCGCTGGGCGCGATGCACGGCGCGAGCTACACCGAGCAGGTGGTTGCGCTCCAGCCGGGCGACAGCCTGCTGCTGGTGAGCGACGGCATTGTCGAGGCGATGAACGGCGGCGACGAGCTGTGGGGCTTCGAGCGCCTGGAAGCGGCGTTTCGCGCGCACGGCGGCGGCGAGCCGGTGGCGATTGTCGATGCGCTGGTGGGCGCGGTGCGCGGCTTCGTTGGCGATGTGGCGCAGCACGACGACATGACCGTGGTGGCCTTGCAGATCTGCCCGCCGTGCTGACTCCTGACTCCTGACTTCTGACTTCTGACTACGACAGAAAGCGCTCGCTATGCCATCATCCTGGGAAAACTGGTCGGGTTCGGTACGTGCGCAGCCGGCGGTGATCCGCTACCCCACCACGCTCAACGAGATCGCGGCGATTGTGCGCGAGGCCAATGCGCGTGGCGTGGGCGTGCGCGCAGTTGGCGCGGGCCACTCGTTCACGCCGCTCGCCGCCACCGACGGCATGCTGGTAAGCCTGGATCGCTTCGCCGGGCTGGAAAGCGTCGATTTCACCACCCGCCGCGCGACCGTGCGGGCCGGCACGCGCATCAAGGCGCTCGGCGAAGAGTTGGGGCGCCACGGGCTGGCGCAGGCCAACCTGGGCGACATCGACGTGCAGTCGATTGCGGGCGCGATCAGCACCGGCACGCACGGCACTGGCGCGACGCTCGGCAGCATCGCCACGCAGGTCGTCGAGCTGACGCTGGTCACCGGCACGGGCGAGATCGTCACCTGCTCAGAGGCACACAACCGCGACCTATTCAAGGCCGCGCAGGTTTCGCTTGGCGCGCTCGGCATCATCGCGCTGGTCACGCTCCAGCTCGAACCTGCCTACCGGCTCGACTACCGCTGGGCGCGCGAGCCGCTGGCCGCCACGCTGGCGAACCTCGAGTACGAGCGGCTGGAGAATCGTAACTTCGAGTTCTACTGGTTTCCCTACAGCGAGTGGGCGCTGGTCAAGCGCAGCAACCGCACGGAAGCGCCCGCGCGCCCGCGCAACCTCCTGCGCGGCTTCAACGATCTGGTGATGGAAAATGGTGCCTTCTGGCTGCTGAGCGAGCTGTGCCGCCTCAGGCCACAGCTCAGCCCGCGCGTGGCACGCCTGGCCGGCGATCTGATCTCGGGCGGGCAGGATGTCAACGCCAGCCACCGCGTTTTCGCCACCACCCGGCTGGTGCGCTTTCAGGAAATGGAGTACAGCATCCCCGCTGGCGCGATGGCCGAGGCCGTGCGCATGATCGACGCGCGCATTCGCCAGCAGGGCATTCTGGTGCACTTCCCGATCGAGTGCCGCTATGTGCGCGCCGACGACATCGACCTCAGCCCGGCCTATGCGCGCGACTCGGCCTACATCGCGGTGCATATGTATCGCGGCATGCCCTACCGCGACTATTTCGCCCAGATCGAGCCGATTCTGCGCAGCTTTGGCGGCCGGCCGCACTGGGGCAAGCTCCACACGCTCACCGCCGCGGAGCTGCGCCCGCTTTACCCGCGCTGGGATGCCTTCGCCGCAGCGCGCCGCCAGCTCGACCCGGCGGGTGTGTTTCAGAACGACTACCTGCGCGCGCTGCTCGGCGATGTGCGCGAGGAGGCGGTATGATTCACGTGCCTTCTTCTCACCGCATCGGGCTGGGCATGGCCGCGCTCGGCCGGCCAGGCTATATCAACCTTGGGCACGCTGCCGCGCTCCACGGCCAGACCGACGCGGCCGCGATGGCGGCGCACGCCCGCGCCGTGCTCGACGCAGCCTGGCAGGGTGGCGTGCGCTACTTCGACGCGGCGCGCTCATACGGGCGCGGCGAGGAGTTCCTGGGCGAGTGGCTCCATGCCCGCCAGATCGACCCGGCGGCGGTGGCGGTTGGCTCGAAGTGGGGCTATACCTAC
>LJCR01000724.1 GCA_001399705.1 Kouleothrix aurantiaca | reverse complement strand
CGTGTTTGGCAGGCCACCAAAAGCGGCGGGTGGCGCGGGCGGGTGGCCGTTGGGCGCGGCATTCCCAGCCGGCACGGTGGGCGGCGCGCTTGGGTAGGCGGCTGGCGCGGGCGGCGCATCAAAGCGAAACGTGTCGTCGCCGATCTGGATCAGGTCGCCGGGGCGGAGGGTGTGTGGCGCGGCCAGACGCTGGCCGTTCACAAACGTCCCGTTCGAGCTGCCCAGATCGGCCAGCACAAACATGCCGCCCTGGGAGCGAATTTCGGCGTGGCGGCGCGAGGCGCGCCCGCTATCGATCACAACGGTGTTGTCGGGGTTGCGGCCAAATGTGGTGGGCGCGTCGTTCAGGGGGATCTGGCGCTGGGCGTGGCCGCCCTGGAGGCCGGAAAGAAATGCTGGCATTGATGTTCCTCGGCAGCAGTGGGCGAAATTTCTCTGTAGGTAAGAACGCGACTTTTCGGGCAATATCGCAAGTTCTGACGTTCGGGGCGCGGCTGGCGTTACAGGCATCACTGTACAGGCCAGGGCCGGGGGCTGGCGGGCGAAAGCGTGGCGAATCGGGATCGAAAAGGCGCCAGGTGCGCTTTCAGCGCAGGGGTGGGGGATAGGGAATAGGGTTTAGTAATTGCAGTGCTGGAAATTCCGTCCTGATTTATGCAACCCTTGCTTGATACTGTTCTAGCCGTGCGCCTCGCTGATCGTGCCGGGCGGCAGGCGCAGCAGCTGGAGCAGGCGCGCGAACGCAGCGCGGTCGCCGGTGGTGGCGTAGTGGATGCGGCCGGCGCGCGATACATCGGGGTTGCGCAGCCCGCGCTCATCGAGCACGCGCGCAGCCTGGCGCGCCACGGCGGGCGCGGCGTCGATCAGGCGCACGCCTGGGCCGGCCAGGCGCTGAATCTGCCGCGCGACAAAAGGGTAGTGTGTGCAGCCCAGCACGATTGTGTCGGCGCCAGCGGCCAGCAGCGGCTGCACAAAGCCACGGAGCATCGCCAGCGTTTCAGGGGCGTCGAGCGCACCCGCCTCGATCTGCTCGACCACGCCCGGGCATGCCTGCCTTACCACCGTGGTGCCGCCGGCCCAGCGCAGCACCACCTCATCGAGCAGCTCGCCGTCGAGCGTGGCGGGGGTGGCGAGCACGCCCACCACGCCGCTGCGCGTCTGGGCGGCGGCAGGCTTCACGGCTGGCACCATGCCAACAAACGGCACGCCCGGGAACTCGGCGCGCAGCCACTGCAGCGCGGCGGCGCTGGCGGTGTTGCAGGCCACCACCACCTGTTTCGCGCCGCCGGCCAGCAGCCAGCGCGTATTCACCGCCGAAAGCGCGCGCAGCTCGGCCACCGGGCGCGGGCCATAGGGAACATGGGCCTGATCGGCAAGAAACAGCAGGTTTTCGCCTGGCAGCAGGCTGTGCAGCTCGCGCAGCACGCTCGCGCCGCCAATGCCGCTATCGAAGACACCGATTGGCTGCGCGGCGGGCAGTTCAGGAAGCATCGGCGGGCGGCTCGTCGGTTGGATCAACGAGCGGTGGAGTGGCAGAAACGACTTCGGCAGCGGCAGGCTCGGCGATGGGCGCGGGTTCGGCAGGGGCGGCGGGCGCGGGCGCGGTTTCGCGCATCACGCGGCCAGCCAGCGGGTAGCGGAAGGCGCGCCCGCGATACACCTGGTACGCGCCATACAAGCCATACAGCGTTGCCAGCAGACCAAAGCCCAGCGGCACAACAAATCCCAGCAGTGCGATCCAGAAGGAGCTGGGCGGGCTGGAGCGGTATAAATCGGGGCGGACAGCCGCCGGCAGCAGCGAGAGGACCAGGCAGCCAGCCCACAGCGCCACCAGCACGATCGAGAGCAGCAGCACCAGCCCCTGGTACAGCATCGCCTGAAGCGCATGCGCCCGCACATAGGCCGATCGGTCGCGCTCAAGCGCCCAGATCAGCAACGCCGCAAACAATCCAGCCAGGTTAAAGATATTCGCAATTACGCTGGCGTGCGCAAGCGCCGCCAACCTGCGCTCGTCGTCGCTGGGCCGCATAGCGTTCTCCCAATTGTCGTCTCGATCGCGCATTATAGCACCGCTCGGCTCGATCGGGCGGCGCTAGCGCAGCTCGACATACTGGGGCAACTCGTTGATGGCGCGCGGAATAAAGCCATCGCGGTTTGTGTCCGAGCAGTCGTAGGTCGCGGGCGGGTTCTGGTCGAGGTGGTCGGTGCAAATCGCGCGCGCGCCGGCCGGCACCGGCAGATTGTAGATCACCGGGAAGTCGGTGCGCGGCACCCAGAGCACATACAGGCGCGAGCGGCCCTTGGTGAAGGGCAGCGCCTGTACCTTCCCCATCTGGTTGATCGGCGGCTCGGCCAGCGCGGGGCCTGTGTATCGCGCGCCTTCCAGCAAATGCGCCGAGTTGATAAAAGCGTAGTACGACTGGCGCGGGGCTAACGTTGTGTTGCTTATGTCGACAAGCTGGCTATACTGAAACCCTGGGTTTGGCAGCGCCAGTGTATACCAGAAGGCACCCTTGAGCTTGAGCGCAATCGCTTCGGCATAGATACGCGCGGCATAGTTAGCCTGGCGCGTTTTCCAGGTGGCATAGTTCGGCTGGCACGCAGTGGCGCTGTTCGAGCCGCATGTGGCCGCAATTTCGGTGGCGAAGAGCGGCTTGTTCGCCAGGCCGTAGGCGCCAAGGATCTGGCGGATGCGGTTGGTTTTCGCCAGCAGCAAATCGCCCGCCCCCCCCTCGCCATAGGCGTGGAAGCTCAGCGCGTCGATCGCCTGGCCCGGGCCAGCGTCGAGCATGCCTTTCAGGAACAGCTGCGCGCCGCTGTCGTCGGGCCACTGGTAGAGCAGCGCCCCGCCCAGGATCTGCGCGTGCGCATTCGCGGCGCGCATCGCTGGCGCCACACGCTTCAACAC
>LJCR01000720.1 GCA_001399705.1 Kouleothrix aurantiaca | reverse complement strand
GCGTGGCGGGGATGCGTCGCGCCTGCGCTTTTCCGCGCACTTTTGCGAGCATGTTCATACAGGCCTCTTGTACAGGACGTTTGCCAAATCAGCCTGTATGATAGCCGCGAAAGCTGCGAAGTCAACCGCTTGCGGGCTGATAGCGAACTGACACTGCTGCGCATGAGCGCGCCAGCCGAAGATAGTTTCTGCTACAATGTCGCAGCCAATACAATGCCCTCACAATACCTTCCGTTTCTGTGTGACGTACGCAGTCGGCGCGCTGGGCCTTTTCTTCGGCAAGCTCAGAACGGCTGTGCCTGCCAGGCCGTAGTGCAATGCGCCTGGTAAAGCGTGCCTAAGCATGCGCGAAGGCGCGTGTTTGGCCCGCTCCGTGCCGGATTTTCTGGCTAAAGCAATCGGAGGGTTCGTATGTCAAATCCCTTTTCCGGAAACAGCCCTGCCTATCTCGCGGCGGGCGAAGACCTGTTTGGCGAGCAGCGCAGCCTTGGCGTGAGCCAGATCGCATTCAAAGTCGTGCCGTCCGACAGCAACGGCTTGTTTGTCCTTGAAAATATCTTCCATGCCAAAGGCGGCCCGGCGCGGCACCTGCACCACGAGCAAGATGAGTGGTTTTATGCATTGGAAGGCGAGTTTCTGATCGAAGTTGGCGACGAGCGCAGGCAGCTGCACGCCGGTGACTCGCTGCTTGCGCGGCGCGGGGTGCCACACGTGTGGGCAAACACTGGCGAAACACGTGGCCGCATCCTGATCACGTTTATGCCGGCCGGCAACATGGAAGCGTTTTTCCGCGAAGTTACCAAGGCGAACGCAATGCCGCCAATGGACCCGGCGCTCTGGCGGGCACACGGCATGGAGCTGCTGGGGCCGCCACTGGCAATCGGGTAGGCGCGTATTCGAGCAGGCGCTGGTACAAACACCAGCAATTGGGCAATCACCAGTCTTTTGCCGTTTCAGGCTGTTTAGAGGGCTGTGCTATGCGTTGGCTGAACAAGGCTTCCCAATCACCTTGGCAGAAGCACCCGATTCGAAGGCGGGTGGTGCTGGCTGCTGTTATTTTTGCCGTGGCGCTGGTGGCCCGAGCTCACCTGGCGGATTCGGGAAGGATTGAGTATGACGAAAAGGACTATGCGAAGGCTGCTGCTCAATACTCGAATTACATCAAAAACGGCGAACCTGGTTTGATTGCCCAGGATACCTATAACTACGAGCATCCTACCTTCAACAAACTCGTCTACGCCTTCGTTTTGCTGCGCTTCCCAGCACAAGAATCTTTCGACCTTTCCAAGCCCTTGCCGGTGCGGCAGGTCAAGCAAGCCCAGGAAGTTGTGGCGATGCGCTGGGTGTCAGTCCTTTCTGGCAGCGTGGCCGTATTTCTGCTGGCGCTGGTCAATCCACTGGCAGGGCTATTTCTGGCGGTGCACACCTACGCGATCAAATATTCCAGCGTCATCTACCTCGACGCGCTGCCCATGTGCGCCGCCCTGCTTGCATTCCAGGCGTTTTTGCTTGTGCTGAAACGCGGGCCAGGAAAGCAAAGCGCTCCGTGGCTCCTTCTCTCGGCCATCGCGCTGGGCGTTGCCGCCGCTTCGAAGTATATGTATGCACTGGTCGGCGTGGTGCTCGTGCTGTATAGTTTCGCCTGGATGATCCAGAAACGCTGCCAAATCGTTGGCTATCTGGCGATCTGGGGAATAATCGCGCTGCTCGTTTTCTGGGCCGCCGACCCATATCTGTGGCTCGACCCGAGCCAGCGCTTGCTTGCCTCGCTCAAATTCAACGTCGATTTCGCCAACGGCCCCGCCGTGAAGTTTACCGCCTACCCGCGCTGGCAGCCGTTCGTATGGCTGCTTCGGCCAATGCCGCACTATCCCATAGGCCGGGTCACGCCGTTTTTCGTGCAGCCCGGCGATTTCTGGCTGGCGATCGACAGCTGGATTTTCGGGCTTGGCATCGTTGGGCTGCCATTGATGATCCGACGCTACCCGGCGTATTTTACATGGCTGGCGGTGGGCCTGATTTTTTTGCTGGCGTGGAGCACAAAATGGCCGCAGTATGTTTTGCTGGTGCTGCCGCCGCTGTGCCTGGCGGCTGCGGAAGGCGTGCGGACGCTGTGGACGCTTGCGCGCATCGGCCTGCGAAAAATACTTCCCGCCGCGAGCGAAGAAGCAGCAAACACCGCGCACGAATGCAGGAACCGAACAGCTCGTGCGAGCCGTTCGGTTCTTTGCTGCAGGCGTCTTCGCCGCGTCTTACTCGCCAGTTTCTTCCTGCTCGAGCCAGGTTTTGAGGCGCAGCAGGCGGGCGTCCCACTTGGCGCCAATTTCCCTGACCCACAGCTCAAGCTCGCCAAGCGGCTCGGGCGTGAGCGAATAGCGCTTTTCGCGGCCGGCTTGCTGCACGGCAACCAGGCCCGCCGACTCAAGAATGGCGAGGTGCTTGAGAATACCTTGCCGGGTAATCGGGTATTCCTGCGCCAGCTGAGTCGCCGTCTTCGGGCTGTACTCCGCCAGGGTGCCAAGCAAGCTGCGGCGCATCGGGTCGGCGAGCGCGTCGAAGAGCGACTGCTGGCGTTCTGAAGTGTGTATCATCGGCATTCTACCTTGCTGCCGTTTTGCTGATGCACAAGCGAGCTGGCTGTGGCCTAAAACCCTTGCGGGTACGGCAGATCGCTTCCCTCAACATACGCTCTCACATTTTCCAGCATCATACCAAAGCCAAAGGCAGTCTGCTCCATCGTGGCCGAGCGCGCTTCTGCCGGCATGGCATCGTAGCCGGAATGGATGACCGTGAGGCGAGTGCCCTGGTCTTCTTCGCGCAGCGTGTAGGCTGTGACCTGGTAGCTGCCCGATGGCTCCGGGGTGGTTTGAATGGCGAAACGCTGCGGCGGCTCGACCTGCTGGATGAGC
>LJCR01000721.1 GCA_001399705.1 Kouleothrix aurantiaca | reverse complement strand
GGTATCGCGATCGAGCCGGTGCGCCAGGTGAATGCGCGGCGCAGTGCCATCGCGCGCGGCCAGCAGGCGCACCAGCGCCGCCTGAAGGTTCGCCTCAGTGTCCCACGGCGTCATCGTCACGTACATGCCCGCCGGCTTCGCCAGCGCCAGCAGGTCGGCTTCTTCGTAGAAAATCAGCTCGGGCGCAAGCGCGACATCGGGGTACACGCCGCCAAGCGGGCGGTGAATCGCCAGCGCCGCGCCGGCCGCAGCCTGCGCACCGGCGTCGTGCACGCGCACCCCATCCACCCACAGGCCGCCCCGCGCGATCAGCTGCCGCGCGGCCGGCTCGGCGCCCAGCGCCGCCGCCACCAGCTCGGCCAGCGGGCGCCCATCCTGCTCCGCAGACACCGTGAAATGAATAATTGGTGTTTCGTCGGCCATACATGAAAAAGGCAAGGAGCCAGACACGCGCCCGGTCTCCTTGCCTCCGGTTTCCTTGTCTCGCTAGCTGCGCTCGACATACTGGCGGCGATAATAGTCGAGGTACTCACCGCTCTTGATCGGCCGCCACCATTCCTCGTTATCGACAAACCAGCGCACCGTGGCTTCCAGCGCCTGCGCGAAGGTGTGGCTGCTGCGCCAGCCCAGTGCCTGCAGCTTGCTGGTGTCGAGCGCATAGCGCCGATCGTGGCCAGCGCGGTCGGGCACAAAGGTGATCAGGCTGTGCGGTTTGCCCAGCAGGTCGAGCAAGCCCCGCGCCATATCGATGTTGTGTGTCTCGACGCCTGTGCCGACGTTATAGAACTCGCCCAGCGCGCCCCGGTGCAACACGGTGTCGATGCCCTCGCAGTGGTCGATCACATACTGGTAGTCGCGCATCTGCATGCCGTCGCCATACAGCGGCAGCGGGATGTTGTCGATCGCGTTCGTGATGAACAGCGGCAGCGCCTTTTCGGGGTAGTGGAAAGGGCCAATATTATTCGAGCCGCGCGTGGTCGTCACCGGCAGGCCGTAGGTCACATAGTAGGCGTACACAAGGTGCTCCGCGCCGGCCTTGCTGGCCGAGTAGGGGCTGCGCGGCTCCAGCGGGTCGCCTTCCTTCGAGCGCTGCGGGGCCGGAATCGCGCCATACACTTCGTCGGTGCTGATCTGGTGGAAGCGCTCCAGCTTCTGCTCGCGCGCCGCTTCCAACAGCGCCCAGGTGCCATTGACATTGGTGCGCACTACCGCGTCGGGCGTCATAATCGAGCGGTCGACGTGCGTTTCGGCGGCAAAGTTCACGATGGTGTCGATGTTGTGCTGCTGAATAGCCGCCCGCACCGCGTCGAGGTCGCAAATATCGCCCTGGGTAAACGCAAAGCGCGGGTTGGCGCTCACGCGCTCGAGGTTCTCAAGCCGCCCGGCGTAGGTCAGCTTGTCGAACACGACGATGCGGTAGTCGGCATATTTTTCGAGCATGTAGTGCACGAAGTTGCTGCCGATGAAGCCCGCGCCGCCGGTTACAAGAAGGTTTCGCATTCGCTTCACTCCGTTGTTGGGGTTCCATAAGCCTGGCCAGAGTGTAGCATAGGCGGGAGGACTGTCAAACGCGCGGGGCTGATAGCAAGCACACAGCTTTCTTCAGCGCGCTATCACGCAGCCGGGCCGGCACTTCTGCCTGATTGACGCATATGCGCGCCTCAGGTAGAATGCGAAGCGCTACAAGGCGGCGCGCTCAGCCCAGAACACACCCCGCCCGCGCGCAAGAAGGATTGAGTGAGAAGCAATGGCCCATTCTCTGGAACTGAAAGAAAGCCGTGCGCGCGGTGCTGCCGTGATAGTTGAGCTGCTGCGGGCGATGCGCCCGAAAGAGTGGATCAAAAATGTGTTTGTGTTTGCGGCAATTGCCTTTGCCAAGGATGCACGCAACGGCAAGCCGCTCTGGCAGGAAATCGATAAGCTCTTGGTTGTGGGCGCGGCCTTTGTGCTCTTCTGCATGGCCGCCAGCGCGATCTACCTGATCAACGACCTTGTCGACATCGAGAAAGATCGCGCGCACCCCACCAAGAAAAACCGCCCGCTGGCCTCGGGGCGGCTTAGCCCGGCGCTCGCCCAGGTTGCTGCTGTGGTGCTGCTCGTCGTCGCACTGCCCGGCGCCTTTCTGCTCGATTACTCGGCGGGCAACGGCCTGCTGCGCGATATCGACTTCGGGCTGGCGCTGGTGAGCTATGTGGTCATCCAGGGCGTGCTGTATTCCTACTACCTGAAGAACATCGTCATTCTCGATATTTTCACGATTGCAGCGGGCTTTGTGCTGCGTGCCGTCGCGGGCGCGCTTGTGCTCGACATCCAGATCACCTACTGGCTGCTGATGTGCATGGGCCTGCTGGCGCTGTTCCTGGGCCTGGCCAAGCGCCGCGCCGAGCTGATTCTGCTTGAGCAGGGCGCGGGCGAGCACCGCCGCATTCTGGCCGAATACTCGCTGCCCATGCTCGACCAGATGATCTCAATCATCACGGCGGCGACGATATCGCCTACACGCTCTTTACCACCACCGCCGAAACCCTGCCGCGCAAGCCCTTCCCAATCATGCTGATCACGGTGCCGATTGTGATCTACCTGATCTTTCGCTACCTCTATTTGATGTATAAGCACGGCGAGGGCGGCAGCCCGGCCGATCTGATCATCAAAGACCTGCCCTTTCTCGTCGCTGGCGCAACCTGGGTTTTGCTAGTGCTGGGTATTCTGGCGCTGGCTTAGGCGCGTTTCCCTATGCTTGCATTCGTGAAATTCGGCGGCTCGGTCATCACCGACAAAACCGGGCAGGAAGCGCCCGATCTCGTCCTGATCCGCCGCCTCGCAGCCGAAGTGCGCGCCGCGCTCGACGCCGCGCCGGCCGGCTACCGCCTGATCATCGGGCATGGCAGCGGATCGTTCGGGCACACCTA
>LJCR01000722.1 GCA_001399705.1 Kouleothrix aurantiaca | reverse complement strand
CGCGCCCGGCCACGGTGGAGCGCGCGCGCCGCCGCCCCGAGTAGTGCGAGGCAGGCATGTCGTTGTAGCGCTCGAGCAGCGCCGGCCCGGGCTTGCGCCCCAGCGCGAGCGGCACGCCCAGCGCGGCGGCGCGCGCTTCGAGAAATGGCATGTCGAAGCCGAACAGATTGTGATTCTCGATCACGTCGGGGTCGCGGTCGCGCACCAGCGCGCACAGGTCGGCGATCAGCGCGGCTTCGTCGGCCGGGCTGGGCGCGTCGAGGATGTGCGCCAGACCCTGGCTGTCGCGCACTGCCGCCATGAAAATGCGCCCATTGCCTGGATCGAGCGCGGTGGTCTCGAAGTCGATCTGCATGCGATGCAGCTCGGCATAGGCCATGCCGCGAAAGTACACGCGCCCGGTCTGCATCAGGTACTGTTCAACCGTGCCAACGCGGTAGTAGTCGTCGAGGTCGTACAGGCTGCTGATCGCACGGCCAAGCCGCCGCTGCGCGCCCGCCAGCAGGGTGCGCTCCAGTGCGCGCCCACTGCTTGCCGAGATCAGGAAGCGGTACGAGCCCGGTGGCCCATCCAGCTCCTGGTAGCTGAGCGGCGCGCGCTCGGCGGCTCTGGTGCCGGCGGCGGGAATGCTGCTCGCCAGCGGCCCCAGGTCGTCGAGGATGGTGGCAAACAGCCACGGCCGGAACTGTGCGCGCTCGCAGCGCAGCTGCCCATCCACGCGCCGCCACACCAGCGCGCGGCCTTCGCGGTCGGCCCAGACCGACACAATACCGGGGGTGGGGTCCCAGCCAAACAGCGCTTCGTCGCCGGCGGAAATGGGTTGGTAGGCAGCTGCGTGGCTCATGCCGACTCGCGCACAACGATTTCGGGCTGGAGCAGCCGGATGGGCGGGATGTCGATCTGCGCGCCCTGGATCAGCGCGTGGAAGGTATCGGCAGTTACGTCGATGCCCGCCACATCGCCTTTGTGCACCGAAGTCAGGCGCGGCCGCAGCAGCGAGCCAAGCGGCAGGTTGTCTGCACCAACGATCGCAATATCCTGCGGGATGGCCAGCCCAGCGTCGAGCAGCGCGCGCATCAGCAGCATGGCATATTCGTCGTTGTAGGCAAACACAGCGCTCGGGCGCGGGCCACGTTTCCAGCGTTCAGCCAGCTGCGCCGCGTCGGCTTCGTCAAACCCCATATCCACGCGCTCAACCGCAACGCCGCGCGGCAGCGCAACGCGCTCCATGCCGCTCAGCCGCTCCAGCCCGAGCCCCATGATGTTCGCCTCGCGCGGCACAATCACGGCAAGCTGGCGATACCCCGCGCCCAGCAGGTAGTCGGCGGCGCACGCGCCCACGTCCGAGTCGTTGTTCAGCAGCGTCGGCGCAAGCTCGGAAGGGCTTTCGCTCAGCACAATAATCGCGCGTGTGCCGGCCGTCCGCAGCAGCGCAATCGCCTCGGGCGAAATGCGCGCGGCCTCGACCAGCAGGCCAACCGGCCGCAGCGAGGCCCACACACGCGCCGCTTCCAGGCCCTGCGCCTGCGAATCGACGTGGTAGATGAATGTGTACCCCAGCGCACCGAGCCGCACGGCCAGCCCTTCGTAGAAGCGTGTGATCATCGGGCCGGTGGGTAGCGATAGTTGGGGGAAAAGAATAGTGGTGCTCTGGCCGGAGCGGAGCGAGCGTGCCATGGCGTGGGCGGTATAGCCAAGCTCGGCCGCCGCCGCGCGCACGCGTGCCTGGGTTTCTTCGCTTACGCGCCCGCCGGCAGTATTGTTGAGCACGTAGGAAACAGTCGCCTGCGACACCCCGGCGCGCCGCGCCACATCGACGCTGGTGGGTGGGCGTTTGGGCGGCGCGGGCTGCTGTTCGTGCGGCTCGCGGGGCAGTTCCTCGGCCATGAAGCTGTTCCTCCGGGCGCCTGCATTCTCAGCCGCTCGCCCGTATTATACGTGTTTGGTGGTCGCCTCACAACCGATCGCGCAAAATAGCAATCGGCGCTTGACATTCGACTATGCGGGTTTATACTCTGCTTATACGTATAACCTTGCGTATGAGCACCGCATAAGAACCACGCCAGCAAAAAACGATGCGCCCTCGTTCTGAAGCGGTCTCACGATTGTTCGCACAAAGGAAAAGCTATGATCGAAAATGAGGCTTTTTTGACTGCGGAACAGCGCATCGAGTCCTTGCTCGACGCGATGACGCTGGAGGAGCAGGTGGCGCTGCTGGCCGGCGCCGATTTCTGGACCACCGTGCCAATCGAGCGGCTGGGCATCCCCGCCATCAAAGTCAGCGACGGCCCGAACGGCGCGCGCGGTGGCGGCAGCCTGGTGGGTGGCGTCAAGGCGGCCAGCTTCCCGGTTGGCATCGCCCTGGCTGCTAGCTGGGATCCCGCGCTGGTGAAGCGCGTTGGGCAGGCGCTGGCCGAAGAAGCGCTTTCGAAAGGCGCGCGCGTGCTGCTTGCGCCCACTGTCAACATCCATCGCTCGACGCTCAATGGCCGCAATTTCGAATGCTACTCGGAAGACCCGCATCTTTCCGCGCGGCTGGCCGTCGCCTACATCCAGGGCTTGCAGCAGAACGGCGTCGGCGCAACGGTCAAGCATTTCGTTGGCAACGAGTCGGAGTTCGAGCGCATGACGATCAGCTCCGAGATCGACGAGCGCGCCCTGCGCGAGATCTACCTGCCCCCCTTTGAGGCCGCAGTGAAAGAAGCGAAAACCTGGGCGCTGATGTCGTCGTACAACAAGCTCAACGGCACCTACGTCAGCGAGCGCGCCGATATGCTGCTCGACCTGCTTAAAGGCGAATGGGGCTTTGATGGCGTGGTGATGTCGGATTGGTTTGCCACGCACAGCACCGCGCCGGCGCAGAATGGCGGGCTCGACCTTGAGATGCCCGGCCCGAGCCGCTTCCGTGG
>LJCR01000072.1 GCA_001399705.1 Kouleothrix aurantiaca | reverse complement strand
TCGCAATCGCGGCGCTGTCGAGCAGGCGGCCGAAGTCCAGCAGCCCGGTCATCGTGTGCGCGGTCTCGCTGATGGCGAGAAGCTGGCTGCCAGCGCTGCTGGAAAGCCGCGCTGCAAGCATTGCCGCGTGATAGGCAGTGTTCAGTGCGTTTGTACTGTCGGTGTGCATCGTTCGGTCTCGCGTAGAGCTATCTTTATGTGGTTCATGCGGGTTCTGAATCTATCAGACACACACGCCTCCGAGCGTGTCGCGCGCCACCACGATGACGGCGTTGTCGCAGGTGTACGCCGAGCGGGCGAAGCCGCGCATATCGAGGACCAGCGCGTAGCCGGCCGGAAAGGTATCATCCAACATGTCTGGATCGGGATGGAGCTGAATTGCCAGGCCGAGACTCTCCGCGAGATCGCCCCACAGCGCCTGCCGTTCGGGCTGCGCGCACACGATCAGCGGCAGGTCGCCGGCACGCGCCGCGGCGGCGGCTCCCACATACGCCACGTGGTCGGGGTGCTCGGCCAGGCCGTCCGGGATGAGCAGTATTCGGCTCTGCTGAACCAGCATCGCCAGGAGCTTACGGTCATGATCGCCGAGCCGGGTGCCGTCCGAAAGCGGCTGGCGCAGGTTGCCCAGGGCGGCCTGGAGCGTCATATTGTCGATACATGGCATCCGTGGACCTCGCCATAGGGAGCGGATGAGCGCCGCAGATATACGAGAATAATATCATGTTATGATACCTTTGTCAACTTCACGCGTGGCACTTGGGCCTCCCGCATACCAGCGGTTGTAGCTTTTCACGCGTATTGGCGGGCGTATCACACGTATTGGGCCGATGGCAGGGCTCTCGGCATCAGGAAGCGACCCACCAACGATCTGTCGGCACCCCACCGCCAATACGTGTGCAAAGAAGTTGTCCTGGCGCCACTACGCCTGCAACAATCCGCCCAATACGCGCGATCTAAGAGCCGATTTCTGGACTTCTCGCGCCAATACGTGTGAAAAGCTACAGCGGTCAGGGGCCATGGGCTTGGCCTGCTACCGGTTCGGCGCCAATCACTTGACAAAAGTATCATAACATGATATTATTATCGGCATAAATATGTGACATCGTCTTGTGTGAGGCTTCCCAATGCAATCAACCGGTATCCCCGCTCACCACCGCCAGCTCACACGCCAGCAGATTCTCACCAGGTGGCAGGGCCAGGACCGCCCGCGCTGCCACGTCGAGCTAGTGCGGCTGTATGAGCCGCAGCCACAGACCGTGTTTGCCGGCGAGGCCGTATTGTATTTACAATGGTCGGACTACGTGCCGTCCCGGCCGGGCAGCCGCCGGATGCGCAAGCGCCGCGCGAACGAGCCGTGGCGCCTGTGCATCATCTCGGTGAGCGGTGGCGCCTGGGCCGAGTATGACCCGGAGCACGGCTTTGCTGACGAAGATGGTACACTGGTGTGCGAAGACTACCTGATGCGGCTCTACGCCGAAGATGGTCTGGGCCGGATACAGGCCGAGGAGGCCGCGCGCTGGCAGAACCAGGTTGACGCGCTAATTGGCGCGGTGATCCAGAGCTTCGCCGATCTGGGCGTGCAGGCGATCACCCTTGGTGATGTCACGCTGGCAACTCCGCCGACGATTGCCGGGTATGTCGCGCAGGCCGATCGGATCGCCGCCGCGGCGATGCAGGCGCATGCGGCAGCCGTCGAGGATACCGCAGCCTGGGCGCCGCACCGGGACGCTGCCCGCCAGCAGCTTACGGCGATCTGCGTGCAACTCGAAGCCGCCGTGGAAGGAACCGAGACAATCGAGGGGAAGCTCGACGCCTATGAGGCGCTCACGCATGTGCAGGGCCTGATACTTGACCTGCCAGTTCTGGCCGGTGACCGGTACTGAGGAGTTGGCCGATGATCAGCACCTATGACGCTACGGCGCCGCATCTGCGCATCCGCATCCCAGCGCGAACACAGATCCACCACCTGAACACCGGCGCGCTCTATCATTACCAGAGCGATGTCGAACGCGATGCGCAGCTCGTGCATGTGCGCGCTGTGCTGCGGCCGATGTTCCACTTTCGCGATACCGGCGGGCTTGGCGAGGTGCCGCTGGAGGCCGCGGTCGTCGTTGGTGCCGTGGCGCTCACAGTCGCGGCCGGCGTAGTCTGCGCGGTGGGCGATGAGCCGTCCGAAGCGATAACGGCCTCGGAGCCGCTTGTGGTCGACGCGCGGCTCATCGCGCGACGCGCGGGTGACGCGTGGGCGGCCTGGTACACGTTTACTGGGCCCGACGGTCGATTGTGGTCGGTCGCCTATGATCAGGCGGCGCTGCGCAGTGCGCCATCGGAGTAACGCCAATGCCAAAACATCCCTTCAGCATCCCCGAGCTGGCCGATAGCCTGCTGGACGATCTGCGCTGTGCGGCTCGTGAAGAACAGCCAGTCAATTTTCTTCGCAACGTCAGCGGCCCGGGTGCGCGCGCCTGGCTATTTGCGCTCGCCGACCGCACGGCGGTGAAAGCGTGGCTGGCCGCTCAGCCGGACCCGATCGACCTGGCTGTCTGCTTCTCGCCAGGGCAAGATCTGCTCATGCGCTACCTGGTTTCGCTCGTCCCGCAAACGCAGAAAGATCCGCCACATGGCGTGCCTGCCTGGGACGATCTCGCCTGGGTGGCGCCGTTTCTCCGGCGTATCGACGCGATCGTCGAGTATGCCCGCGCGTCCGGGCGCCATCTGGCGGCGCGCGCTGAGATCATCGCGCTCGTCGACCAGGCGGCCGAGACCGCGCGCCTCTGGCGGATTTTTGTTTACCCGGACACGCGCCCGGGCGACGTCGTGTATCGCACTCTGTTCCATCATGTTGCGGGTATGATCGAGATGAGGCCGCAGGAGGTCGCGGCCGAGCTGCGCGCCTACCACGATCGCGCGCAGGCGCTGCTGGGCGAGATTGCTCCGCCGGCAGGCGATCTTTTGGCGACGCCGGCGGCTGCGCCGGACGTGACTGTGGCGCAGGAGGCTACGGCATGACGAACGCTGTTTCTTTTGTGCGAGGTCAGATGGTTGGCGTGATCATCGGTACCGCTATGCGGGTCGGGCAGGTGGAGAGCGTCACTCCGTCGGGCCAGGTTGTGCTTCGCGATGGCTCGCGCTTTAGTAAAGATGGCCAGCGTATCAACGGCACGCCCGAGCAGCGTCAGGAGCGGATCGAGCGCCTGACGGACGAGTTGGTTGCGCGCTACGAGGCGATCGACCCCGTGTTCGCGGCGGCGCGGCGCTGCGAGAGGCAGCACCGGTTGCTCGCCAAAATCGACTGGGCGCGTGTGCCAACCGATGCTGTGAACCGGATCTGGGACGAGTTGCGCGCCGCGGGCGTCGTCGCGCCTAACGCGGCCGGCGGCGGCGCGTGGGAGCAGCTTGTCCACGACGACACGGTGCTGGATGCCGTGCGCGGCGTCGCGCGCGCCGTCCTCGCCGATCGCCCGGATCTGGCCGATGCGTTCGTGCCGCTTGCCGCCCGCCGCGCGGCGATCGTGCCGGCGCTTCGCGCGGCCCGGCAGGCATCCGATGGGCCGCTCGCACGTCTTCCCGACGACGAGGCGACGCTGGCGTACCTTGTCGATTGTGTGCTCGGCTTGGGCTTTCTGCCGGCTCAACAGGGCTGATAGCCGCCGCGCCGGCGCGATTTGGGGGTATTATGGACCTGGCGGAAACTCTGCGCCGCTGGCGCCTGGAGCACGATGGACTGGATGGTGAGATCAGGCGGGCCGAGGCGGTCGAATCCTCGCCTGACCTCCGCCAGCACCAAGCTGTCCAGGCGCGCGACCGCGCGCGGCGCGACCAGCTCGCGTTCTACCTCGCCGTCGCCGAGCGCCTGAAAGCCGGCCAGGAGCCTTCGACCGGTTTTCTTCTTGTGACGGGCGTAGACGGCATTGGGAGTCCTGCCGTGGCCGTGGTGCGTGCGGATGCGGTTGAGGATGCGGGGATCGGCGTGACGATCACCGGCTATCTCGACGTTCGACCGCCGTGGAAGCCGGCGATCGACACCGCCGACTGGGTCGGGGATGACGACCGCCGGGTTGTGTATGGCTGGTGCATCCACGGCAACACGGCGCCTGGCTGGCAGCCGCCGGCCGCGCTGCTGGCCTATGGGCGGCTTATCTGGGCCAATGCTGTAGCTGCCAATCACTTCACGAACCGCTTTGTCCTGCTGACCAACGCGCCGCTCGGGGCGCGCGCGCTGCTCGCCGAGGCCGGCGCGGACATCATCGACGTCACCCCCGATCCTACCGGCGCGGTCCACTAATCTGCGGGCCGCGCTCAAACCGCGATTCGCGCAGCCGATCTGCTACCAAGTTGCGATCGACCTCGGTCTTTTCTCCACCCGCCGGGCGCTATACTTTCTATTTGGCGAATGGCCTGCTGCCCAGGCAGAGCGGCTGGAAGCGCAATTGCGCCGGGATGCCGGCGGTTACGCCGTCCCGATCCCGCCGGTGCGCCTTCGCCCATGTTCAACGCGAATGGAGAAAATGCTACTATGGTTAGTCCGCAAACTGCAAGCCGGGCGCTGTGCGACGCGCTGCGCGAAGAGGTCGGCGCACCGGTGCGCGTATTCATGACCGCCGAGGACGAGGTGCTGCTTGTGGTCGACGATACGGGGATCGCGACCCTGACCGGGCGCCTGGGCGTTCCCGCCGACTGCACGGCACTCCTCGACGCGCTTTGGCCGCGCGTGCAGGAGCTGGCCGCCAGCGTGGCCTGCGCGCTCGGGCCAATCGGGCCGGAGCCGGAGCAGCAAGCTATCTGGGACGATCTGCTGTCGATCCTCCAGGTCAGCGATGTCCTCCCGCCGGAGCACTGCTGCCGGCTGCTCTGCCGTCACGCGGCCAGTATGCCCGCGGCGCTGCTGCCACTGGCGCTGGCGGTTGTCCGCGACGCGTTTGACGACGATGAGCGTGCCAAGGCAAAAGCACGCCAGGCGCTGGCCGCGCCCATCGACGACCCCGCGCTGCGCCAGGCGGTTCTGGATGGCCTAAGGGCGGCAGAAGCACACGCTTTGACCGCGTAAGGGAAGCCGCTGCGGCGCCGCGGCCGTGTTTTGGAGGATGTCGTGCAGCCAATGCAGCCTACTGTCTCGCTACTCGACCTGCTGAGCTTCTGGCAGCGCCAGCGGCGGCAACGCGCCTGCGCCGCCGCGATCGGCTGCCTGCTGTTCGGAGTGGCGCTGGCCTTCATTGCCGGCGCGCTCTGGCAGTTTGTCACCAGCCTGGCGGTGATCGTCGCCAGCCTGGTGGTGCTCGTGGCAGTTCCGCTAGGCGCGTTTGACCGCGAGCGGCGCGCCGTCGCGCGCGCGCAGGCCGAGCTGCGACGGCTCGACGAGGTGGCGCTGGCCGAGCGCTGGCAGTCGATGTACGCGGCGTTCTTGCGCGACCGCTCGCTGGCGTCGGCGGCGTTTTTACGCGCCATTGAGCTGGAGCGCCCGGGCGCCGGAACCGCGATGCTGGTTGGTGGGACGCCACCGAACACTGACCCGCCGGGCGTGGCGTGAGGTACCACGATTAAGAGGGCAAACGGCCACTTGGCTTGCGCCGAGCGCCATGCTAGGCTATAGGTGGGCGTCAGCCTGCGAGCGACGACGGCGGGAGAAGGCAATTGCCTTCTCCCGCCGTCGTCCCATTTCAGCGCTACTCTTTCCCCTCCAGCGCGCTTGGCTCGCCGCGCTTCTCGCACTCTGGCCTGCCGGAACCCGCAATGCGCATGCCTCGCACACCACGCACATTGCCAACGCTTGACACCTGGTGGTATGATTTCTGCCAAGAAGCCGCACCAGAGCGGGCATGAATAATATGGAGGTGTCAAGGATGACCGAGCAGAACGAAACCAAGGCTATCTACGGCAAGCAGACGCTGGTCAAGGATGTCGCCGGCCGCGTTTCGGGCCTCTCGCAGCAGCAGGTCGGCGCTGTGATCGACGCGACGCTCAAGGCCATCCAGGAGCGGGTCGCGAGCGGGCAGAACGTAACTCTGACAGGCTTTGGCACGTTCAGGCGCTCGACGCGCGCGGAGCGCCAGGGGACCAATATCCGCACGCGCCAGCCCATCACGATTCCTGCGGCAAACGTGGTCCGGTTCACAGCTGGAAGCATATTCAAAGATGCGGTCAGCGGCCGCGGCTCAAAATAAGTCGCGGCCGCTGCGGAACGGGGCCGAGTTGGGCTGGGAGGCCACCCGCTCCAACAAGAAACGCCCTCGCGCTTAACGCAAGGGCGTTTTCGGCATTTCCGTCGACCCGTGTGGCGCGCTCACTGTTGCCGCTCCTTTCGCAAAAAGTAATACCCCAACACGATGCCCATGGGCGTCAGCATCGCGCTGAAGACGGGGAAGGCCGCCGCGTGGAACAGGCTGAGTACGCCGAGCACGATGGTAAAGCCGACGATGATGAGCGCCAGCGCCAGGCGAAGGGTGGAGTCGGTGCCGGGATGGTTCTGGTTCATTTCAGACCTCCAACGATAAAGGCGCCCGGCCGAAGCCGCGCGCCTGCGAGTACAGCGAGACCTTTTTTCAGGTCTCACTAATAGATAGCCCCCTCTCTGGTCATTCCCAGACAGTTTTGCAGAACAGTTTCAGTAAGCCGGATGAAATATTTGGATAAGACAACTCGACGGCGCGGCGAGGCCGTGCTATACTGTCCGCGGGTGAGTACCTCGCACCCCTCCGCGGTGCCAGCCCGTATGAGATGACTTAGGTTGGCGCTACCAATGGCCCGGGCGGTAAACGCTGTTGTAAGCCGTAGAGCCATCGGTTCGGCAACACACCTTTCGTCGACTGGTGTGGAAAGACAGCAAGACGAGGAATGACGATTGGGCCGTCATCTGACGCGCGAGTCGCGTCGCGAGCAGCGCCCCCGCGCCAGCGGGGGCGCTGCTCATGTCGCGGCGCGCTGTGTGCGCTACTAGCGAGCATCCGTCGTGATGAATGAGTACCTCCAATTCGCACAGCAGTATGCGTTCGCGGCTCTGACAATCCCCAAAGAAAGCGACGGGCAGATCGACGCGTCGTCGATGATGCAAATTCTTGGCTGGGCGCTCGCCCGGCCGATTGGCACCGTGCGCTACTCCTACGCGATCCCCGACGATACCGCCCTGGATCTGCTGGCTGCTCGGGCGCCGATCGTGGAGATCGGGGCCGGCACGGGTTACTGGATCTACCTTCTCCGCCAGCGCGGCGTAGACGTGCTGGCCTTCGACGCCAATCCGCCGCTGGACGACACCCATTCCAATGAGTTTCATCGGAACGACCTGGCCGTAGGGGTGATCTGGTCCGAGGTGCTCATCGGCGGGCCCGAGCAGGCCGCCCGCCACTCCGATCGAGCGCTGTTTCTGTGCTGGCCGCCGCCGGGCGACCCGATGGCCGCAGATGCGCTCGCGGCGTACCAGGGCCAGTGCGTGATCTTTATCGGCGAGTGGAACCCGAAGACGGCCGCCGACGAGGCGTTTTTCGCTGCGCTGGAGGAGAGTTGGGAGCTGGAAGAGGTGTACGAGCTTCCGCGCTGGTTCGGCATGAAGGACCGGATGAGCGTGTGGATGCGCGGCGGCAACGTGGTTGCAGGGAAGGAGCACAGCGCACGGCGGTTACGGGATCGCGGATGATTGTTCGGCCGGCAGCCTGTTTGTGTTTTGTGGCTGTGATGGGATCAGTCGCTGGAGCGCCAGTCGCAGGCGAAAGGACAGGGACGATCCCAGAGCGATAAGTGACCGTCAGGTGGAGAACCGACGAGCTGTTCGGGTTCGAGCTGCGGGAGGTCTTTGACGACGTACCGCGCCAGGTGCCGGTCGGCATGCCAGTGGTTCAAGGCTTTGTACGCTTCAATTCGCAGCGTGCATGGACATTCGGGCCGGATATTCTTGACGACAATGTAGTGCTGGTGCTGTCGCTTCAGAATGCCCAGGTTCGCGAGGTACTGGAGGAAATACTCACTGATCCACTCGGTATTGAGCCTCGGGTCGCAGGCGTCGCCAAACGTCTGCCGGAGGAAGCTGCCTATCCACACCGAGTCGCGTTTGCGCTGCGGTTGATTGTGAATCAACCGGTAGTAAATGTGTGCCTGCCACAGCCGCTGGTCGATTCGGATTAAGTTGCTGCCCGGGACAATCACACCAAACACTGGATGCAGCCGCTCTGGGTCGGGGTCGAGATGAGCAGTGCGGACGAGTTGGCGCCAGGCCGGGTGCCGGGCCATCGCGGCGCGGTGTTCGCCGAACTGCCTGCTTGTGC
>LJCR01000719.1 GCA_001399705.1 Kouleothrix aurantiaca | reverse complement strand
GCCGGGATATTCGAGCAGCCGACGTAGCGCACTTTGCCGGCATGCACAAGATCCGTGAGCGCGCCCAACGTTTCTTCTATCAGCGTCTCGGCGTCGTACCAGTGCGTCTGGTACAGGTCGATATACTCTGTCCCCAGGCGGCGCAGACTGTCGTCGCAGGCACGAATGATATGCGCGCGGCTCAGGCCCTCGCCGTTCGGGCCGGGCCACATCCGGCCGCGCACCTTGGTCGCCACAACTACCTGCCCACGGTTGCCGCGCGCCTGCATCCAGCGCCCAATAATTTCTTCCGAAACGCCGCCCGGATTGTTCGGCACCCAGTTCGAGTAGACATCGGCGGTGTCGAGGAAGTTGCCGCCCGCCGCGACAAACGCATCCATCACCGCAAATGCCGCGCCTTCGTCCGCCGTCCAGCCAAATTGCATCGTGCCCAGGCACAGCGGCGAAACCTTCAGGCCGGGGCGGCCGAGTCGTCGGTAGTTCATTCCCTGATCCTCCGCTTCTTGCGATTGTGCAGAATCTGCGCTGGTTGTATCATACGGCAAGATCGCGCCCGTCGCGCTGATATACCTGCAAAGAGAAGGATGAGCCATGAGCGCAAGCAACGATGATCGCTCGTTGTTCGACCCAACCGGCATGCTCCGCAGCATGCAGGCCGCCAGCATTGCCGCAATGACCCAGATGCTCAATTCCGAGGAATATGCCCGCGCAGCCGGGGCTATGTTCGATGCGTATTTAGAGAATTCCGCGCCGTTTCGCGCCATGATGGAGCAGATGCTGCGCCAGTTTGTGCAATCCGACGCGTATGCCGAGGCGACGCGCGCCGTTCTGGAAAATTACCTGGCCAGCGCCGCGCCGTTTCAGGCAGCTTTTGCCGAGCTGATGCGGAGCGACGCCTATGCTGAAGCAACCCGCGCCATGCTCGACAGCTATATGCTCAGCTCAGCGCCCTTCCGCGAGGCAGTTGCAGCCGCCATGCGCCAGGCGTTCGCGGGCGCGGCGCGCGGCGAGCTGCCCAGCTTCGCCGGCTGGCTTGACCCCACAGGCATGATGAAAACCATGCGCGACGCGACGATGAGCGCGTGGACCAGCCAGCCGCCGGCGGAGTTTTTCCAGCAGACTATCGAGCAAAGCATGACGCAGGCGCTGATCCAGCTCAACATGCCCACGCGCACCGACGTAACGAGCATTGGCGACCGGCTGAGCCTGCTGGAGCAGCGCATCGGCGAGATCGAGGCGCGGCTCGCTGCGCGGGGTGAGGCGCCCAAGCCGGCGGCGAGCACAGCCAAGCTCGCGCAGGCTAAGCAGCCCGCCCGCAGCCGCACGCGCAAAACAGGCCAGTCCTGAGCGTTTATTGGCGGCCAATCTGCGGCAGGTAAGCGCGCGCCGGCAGCGGAAATTGTGTGATGTGCATGCCGAAAGCAGAATCTACCGCGCCGCTGGCTGTGTAGCGCCCCACAACAAATGCCGATGCGCCACCGTCACCAGGGTACCCGCCCGTGCCGCCAGCCACCAGCAGCTTGCCGTCGCTCTGAAGCGCGACTGCCGCAACATAATCATCACTTCCGGTACGATCGTCTAACACCCGGCCCGCCGTGCCAAAAAATGGGTCGAGCTTGCCATTGCCGAGAAATTGCGCCAGCGCGATGCCACTGGGTGGAATGTCGCAGAAGCAAAAGGCTGCGGCTTCGCCCGCAACAATGATCCGGCCGTCGGGCCGAATCGCGAGGGCAAGGGCTACGTCATAGACTGTTTGAAACACATCCTGGTCGGTATACCCGCCGTGCCCAAAATTCGTATCGAGCTGGCCGCTGCTGGTGTAGCGCACCAGGCCCACCCCACTCAGAATATCGCCTGCTACAACAAGCTTGCCGTCGCCCTGGAGCGCCAGCGACGTGGCCCATTCGCTGTAACCGAGATCAGTAATGGTCTTGCCGCCAGTGCCAAAGCTCGTATCGAGGTTGCCGTCGGTTTTGTAGCGCAGCAGAAAGATATTGCCGTCGCTGGAACCTGTGGCGACCAGCTTGCCATCGGGCTGCAGCACCAGCGCGCTTGTATATGTATTTGACCCAATGGTTGCGAGCACTTTGCCGCCCGTGCCGAAGCTCGAGTCGAGCTGGCCATCTGGCGTGTAGCGAACAAGCGCGGCCTGATTGCCCGCGTAGCCTGCCGCCACAAGCTTGCCGTCGGGCTGCAGCACCAGCGCCCGCCCAACACTATTCGCGCCAAGCGACGCGCTGGCAACGCCGCCCGCCCCAAATGTTGGATCGAGCTGGCCATCTGGCGTGTAGCGCAAGACGGCCATTGCGGCATTCACGGTGCCAGCAACAGCGATCCTGCCATCGGGCAGCAGCGCCAGAGCCGCGCCATACGACTCTTGCTGAAATGGTGTGAGCACGCGCCCGCCCACGCCAAATGCCGGGTCGAGCTGGCCAGACGCTGTGTAGCGCGCCAGCGCGACCGCGCTGCCAGCCCGCCCCACCACGACAACCTTGCCATCCGGCTGGCGGGCGATGCCACTGGCCCAGGCACTATTTGCGGGAATAAAGGGCTGATCTTGCGCGACGGCGCGAGTGGGAAGGAATGCAAGCCAGGCACAGGCGCACAGCAGCGCCCCGCCAAAAGCGTATAGACGTTTCATACCACCCTCCCGAAGGTACAAGCATGGCGAAACCATTCATGACCTTGCGAGAAAGAAGGCCAAACTCTGCGGATGGTGCTTCTGCTCGTCGCAGGAAAAGTTATCAGAAAACTTTTCTCAGGAAGCCAGCCGCAGGTTCGGCTGCACATCCAGCTCCCAGCCGTCCTGCCGTCCATCGGCAAAGCGGTAGAATGCGGTGGCGGCGATCATCGCGGCGTTGTCGGTGCAGAGCGTGATCGGCGGGCAGCGCACCGGCACTGGCGCGCGGCGG
>LJCR01000718.1 GCA_001399705.1 Kouleothrix aurantiaca | reverse complement strand
GCGCGATGTTACGCGTGAGGTGGAAGCCGACCGCGCCAAGCGTGATTTTATCTCCAGCGTGTCGCACGAGCTGCGCACGCCGCTGACATCAATTAAAGGTTATGTCGATCTCCTCCTGCTTGGCGCGGCTGGGCCGCTCGCGGAAGGCCAGCAGTCGTTCCTGAGCGTGGTGAAAAACAACGCAAACCGGCTGATGGATCTGATCAACGATATTCTGGAGATTGGCCGCATCGACGCCAACAAGATCCAGCTCAATTTCGAGAATGTGGACATGGGCGCGGTGCTTCAGGACGCCCAGCAGACGCTGCGCGCCGAGATCGAGCGCAAGCAGACGCACGTTTCCGTCGATATCGAGCCCGACCTGCCACCGATTGTGGCCGACTTGCGGCGTGTGACGCAGGTCGTACTCAACCTAGTGTCGAATGCGGTAAAATACACCTACCCCGGTGCCACGGTGCACCTGCGCGCATTCCAGAACCCGGCCGGGCTACTGCAGATTGATGTTGAAGATAACGGCGTGGGCCTTTCGCCAGAACAGCAACAGCACCTGTTCCGCCGCTTCTACCGCGCCGATAATCCCCTCCGCGACGAGGTTGGTGGTACTGGCCTGGGCCTTTCGATTGCCAAGTCGTTTATCGAGCTGCACAGCGGCGAAATTTGGGTTCAAAGCGAACTTGGCAAGGGAAGTACGTTTAGTTTCATGCTGCCGCTGACGCAGCCCGAAACCACCGACGACGCGCCAACGCGGCTCGCCGACGAATGAGTGTATAGTGAGCGCGATCCATCTGAACAACCGACTCGTCCATTATGAAATGGTCGGCCGCCGCGGCCCGCCGATTGTGTTTCTGCACAGCTGGCTCGGTTCGTGGCGCTACTGGCTACCCACGATGGATTACATTTCCGAGCGCAACCGCGCCTACGCTCTCGATTTCTGGGGTTTTGGCGAATCGGACCGGCGCGAAAGCGACTATTCGCTGACCGAGTATACCGAGATGCTGCTGGGCTTCATGGATAACATGGGCCTGACGCGTGTGAACGTGGCCGGGCACGGCCTGGGCGGGATGATCGCCATCCGCGCCGCAAATGAGCATCCCGAGCGCTTTGGCAAGATCATGACGGTGAACACGCCAATTCACGGGGCGCAGGCGATTTCGGTGCGGCCGGGCGCGCTGCTTTCGCGCTTGTTCGGGCGCAGCAACCCAACCAACATCTGGTCGAAGATGATGCGCCAGATCGATGTCGACGACCCGCAGATCAAAGAAGAGATTATTGAAGACACCGACAGCCTTTCCGAGCAGGTGGTCGAGCGCGTGGTGGCGTCGATTTTGAAGACCGACCTGCGGCCCGACCTGGCGCGGATCGAGTCGCCGGTGCTGGCGGTGTACAGCGAGAACGACAGCATTGTCAGCCGCGACCAGGCCGACTTGCTGCGCGATGAGTATCGTTCGCTGCAGGTGCTGAAAATGCGCCGCTCGAATCACTTCCCTTTTCTCGACCAGCCAAATGTGTTCAACCGCCTGCTGCTCGATTTCCTTGCCAGCGAAGGCACGCCGGTGGAGATCAAGGCTGAATGGCGGCGGCGCGTCAGCCAGTTCGATTATATGTAGGCACACCTGCCCACCAACACAAAAGCGGCGCTTCCTGAGGCTTGAGGAAGCGCCGCTTTTGATTTCCAGCCAGCCTTTGCTAGCGGCGCAGGCGCGGATCGAGTGCGTCGCGCAGGCCGTCGCCAAGCAAATTGAAGCCCAGCACATTCACCATAATTGCCAGGCCGGGGAAGAACACGAGGAATGGCGCGCTGAAAAGCTGGTTGCGCTCGGCGCTGAGCATCGAGCCCCACTCGGGCGTAGGCGGCTGCGCGCCCAGGCCCAGAAACGACAGCGCGGCGGTTTCCAGAATCGCAGTGCCGATGCCGAGCGTGCCTTGCACAATCAACGGCGAGATGGCGTTGGGCAGGACGTGCTGGAACAGAATGGCGACTGGCCCGGCACCGACCACGCGGGCGGCTTGCACAAATTCTTCCTGCTTCACCGACAGCACACTGGCGCGCATCACACGCGCGTAGGCTGGAATGGAAACAATCGCAATCGCCAGCATGGCATTGATCAGGCCGGGGCCAAGCACACTCACAATTGCGATTGCCAGCAGCAGGGCAGGGAAGGCCAGCAAGACATCGAGAATACGCATCACCAGGTTGTCGAACCAGCCGCCAACGTAGCCAGCCAGCGCGCCCAGCAGCACACCCACAATGATTGCAAAGCCAACCGTGATCAAGCCCACATACAGCGAGATGCGCGCGCCGTAGATAATGCGGCTCAGCTCGTCGCGATTGTTGCCATCGGTGCCCATGATGTGCTGCGGCTGCGTGCTTGGGCAGCCAAAGGCGTGCACGCAGGGCGCCGAGCGCTTCTGGACATCTTCCACGCCGATCAGCACCTGCTCGGGATCGTAGGGCGCCAGCAGCGGCGCGAAGATCGAGATCAGCACGAGCAGGATAATAATCGTCAGGCCGATCACCGCCGAGCGCTGGCGAAAAAACGCGCGCGTGGCCTGGCGCCACAAACTTTCGGGCTGGCGGGTGGGCAGAAGCGCCGCTGGCGCGACCGCGGCTGTGGTGGGGGTGGTTGTCGCCATAGCGCGTCTACTTACTCCAGTCGAATGCGCGGATCGAAGAACGCATACGAAAGATCGACCAATAAGTTCACCGCGACATAGCCAAACGCGATGACGAGTGTGAAGCCCTGAATCACCGGGTAATCGCGCGCGGTGATACCTTCGTAGAGCATGCGACCAACGCCGGCCAGGCCAAAGATCGTTTCTGTCAACACGGCGCCGCTGAACACGCCGCCAAGCTGCAAACCAATGATCGTCACAATCGGCAGCAGCGCGTTCTTAAAGGCGTGCGCCATGATC
>LJCR01000716.1 GCA_001399705.1 Kouleothrix aurantiaca | reverse complement strand
GCGCCAGCGCGTGAGCGCGGAGGAGCAGGCGCGGCGCCTCGGGCACCCGATTCACGTGCTGGAGCCGGTCTGGCTCGAACTCCAGCGCGAGGGCCTGATTCCGCGCCGCAAGGCGACGCGCGGGCCGGACTGGTCGCCCAGGCACCGCGCGATGCTGCGCAAGCTCGTCAAGCAGGGGCTGGGCTACGACGAGATCGCCGAGGCGATGGGCCGCACACCCGCCGCAGTGCGGATCGCGTGCAAGCGCCATAACATCCGCCTGCTGCGCGCGCCCGGCGTGTATACCGCGCGCGAGGTCGCGGCGCTGATGGGCTTGCCGTGCTCCAAAGTCGTCGCGCATTGGATCGCCGAGGGCATGCTGGCGGCCCACAACGGCGGGCGCGTCGACCGGCCGCTCTGGCGCATCCAGCGCGACGACCTGATGGCCTTTATGGCTGAGCCGCTGTACTGGATGGCGTGGCGCGTCGACCGGGTGGTAGACCCGTACCTGCGCGCGTACGCCGAGCAGATCCGCGACGGCCAGCCGGGCTGGCACACGCCCGGGCAGGTCGCCAGGCACTACGGCGCAGGCCGCAGCACGCCGCAGCAGTGGATCGAGCGCGGGTTTATCCCGAGCCAGCGCTGGGGAAACCACTGGATACACCAATCGGTTCTGGACAATTGGGCGCCGCCTGGCCAGCCCGGTATCTACGGCGTGCCGCTCGACGGGGCGATCGTGCTGGCCGCGATCGAAGCCTCGCGCCAGCACGCCCAGTGCATTCTTAAGCAGTTTCGCGCCGGCGCAACCGATCAGGCGGCCGCGTAACGGCGCCACAGCAGACGAGGTTTTGATATGTCGCTCCTTGCACCACACATACGGCTCACGCCGACGCAGGCGGTCACCTGGCTGCACGAGCGCGGCGGGCAGATCGAGCGCGCCGGCAAGCGCTGGGATCTCACCTGGCAGGGCCGGTCGCTCAACGTCGACCACGCCGCGCTCTGCGACATCGCCATGCGCGACCGCGCGCAGACGCTCAAGGCACAGCCGCCCTACCCCGGCCGGCCCATCGTCGTCGCGCTGGTCGCGTGCGTCGGCGAGAAGCTGGACCATGCGGCGCCGGCGCGAGATCTGTACGTCTCCCAGTGGTTTCGCAAGGCGCGCCGCTACGCGGAGCAGTTTGGCGACCAGTGGTACATCCTCAGCGCGCACTACGGCCTGCTCGCGCCCGACGAGGAGCGCGCACCGTATAATGTGACGCTCAATGAGATGAAGGTGCCGGACCGCCTGACCTGGGCCGACCGCGTCTGGCCGCAGATCCGCGCCGCCGCGCCCGAGCCGCAGCGCGACCGGATCGTCTTCCTGGCAGGTAAACACTACCGCCACCACCTGGCCGAGCGCCTGCTCGTGCTGGGCTACGACGTCGAGCTACCGATGGAGGGGCTGGGCATCGGCGAGCAGCTCGCCTGGATGGATCGGGCGGCCGCGGCGGTTCGGGGATGACGGCGGCTGCGCGACAGCGGCGGCGGCCGCTTTCAGTCGACGACTGGGTGCGGCGCGTGAACGCGCTCGCGCGCCGGATCGACGATTACGCAGAGGGCGTGCATCCGGGCGCACTTGTAGGAGATCCCTACTATCAGCGCCTGCTCCAGCAGTATCGCGCGCTGGCCGCCGCCCCGACGCGTGACGATGACCCACTACGATCGAGGACACACGATGATTATAGATTTTCCCGCGCTCGCGATGGATGGAGCGGGCGGCAGAACATTCGTCGGCGCGATGGCGCTAACGCTCCTCAGCGCCGCGGCGGATCTGCCGGGGAGCGGCGCCTTCTGGCGCCCGGTCGCCCCCAGCGCGGGCATAACGGCGCGCCGCCCGACCGCCGACGAGCGGAACGCGCAGATCGCGGCCTGGGAGGCGGCGATCGGCACAAATCTCCGCCCTGAGCCCTTGCTGCCGCCGATCACGGCGCTGATGGTGCCAAACGGCGCCGAAGACCGCCCGATCGCGGGCAACCCTCAGCCGGCCGGCCAGCCGGAGCTGGACCAGCCGGACTATATCTTCGCCGGGAGCGCACTCATTCTGAATCACACCTGCCGGCTGCTCATCCTGCGCGAGTTCGTGCCGTTCGCGGCGGCGCTGGCTGTGCTAGAGGCCGGGGCGATGCGCAGCAAGCTGTACCACGCCGTAGCGGGCGCGCACGTCGCCGTCCAGTGCATTCCCTACCGCGACACAATGCAGCTCCAAGAACTGTGGAACGCGCGGAAGCCATGCGCGCCCGGCCGGGGGCGACGCTAATGATCGCTGACACGCTAACCGTTCGGGACATCGCCGACGGCGCCACGCTCACGCCGCCGCAGGCCGAGATCCTCGCGCTGGGGCTGCTCGACGGCCCGGCTGTGATCAGCATGCCGACCGGCGGCGGCAAGACCTGGCTGGCGCTGCGCCGCGCACGGGCGGTACTCGACGCCGACGCCCACGCGCGGGTCATCTTCCTGGTGCCGCTGCGGCTCCAGGCCGACGAGTTGTTCGGCCGCTGGCGCGACGCGTTCGCGCCACACCTGGTTGGCGTGTTCCACGGCGGCTATGGGGCGCCCGGGCAGAGCGCGCCGCCCGTGCCGCTCGCGCGCGCGCGCCTGCTGATCGGCACGTATGAGTGGTTTGATTCCTGCACGCGCGCCTGGCCCACCTACATCGCCTGGCTCTCGCAGGTCCGCCTGCTCGTGGCCGACGAGATGCACATGCTCGGCGACCCAACGCGCGGGCCGGCTCTGGAGGGCGGGCTCAGCCGCTTCACCCGCCTCAACCCGGACGTCGACGTGCTGCCGATGAGCGCCACGGTTGGCAACCTGGAGCAGATCGCGTCCTGGTTGGCTGGTCTCCTGCCGCGGCGACCAGGAGCGCGCACCTACCTGTCTACCTGGCGGCGATTCCCATT
>LJCR01000717.1 GCA_001399705.1 Kouleothrix aurantiaca | reverse complement strand
CCATCAGGTCCTCCTTTGGCATGAGGCAACGACTCGGCAATGAGCTGTGCAAGTGGCTGTGCAGCGGCGTGCTGCCAGCAGGCCATGATGTAGGCATTTGCGGACGCGTTTGGGTAGAGGTAGGTGCTCCTTTACGCTGAAAAGGCGGTGAGGATACGAATATTGGCATTAAACACTGGGTATTGGCGCATTATACCATGACTTCCAAGTGATCGAATCTCTCTTTTTGCCGAAAATTGTATGCGCTTACAATTTTCTCTGCTATAATCGCGCATCTCAATTTCCTGGCATATGCGCGCTGCAGCGCCCGCGCTTTGGAGCAAAAGGAAGCTTGCATGAAGATCACGGCGATCAGGACGGCGGCCAGCACTGGCCACTGCATGCATCTGTGGGTGCGGATCGAGACGGACGAGGGGATTACCGGGCTGGGCGAGTGTGTGCACGGCGGCCACCAGGCGCTTGCAATCATCCACGAGCTGCGCCGCAGGCTGATCGGGCGCGACCCATTCGAGATCGATGCGATCTTCGAGGGGCTGCGGCGCGGCTATGTGTTCGACGGTGGCACCGGCGGCGCGCTGATTACCGCGCTGACGGGCATTGAGATTGCGCTGTGGGACCTCAAGGGCAAGGCGTTGGGCGTGCCGATCTACGAGCTGATGGGTGGCAAATTCCGCGATTCTATTCGCGTTTACGCCGATTGCCAGGTCGAGCCGAGCATGGATTTTGGAGAGATCCAACGAGTTGTGGAGGATGTGGTGGCGCGCGGCTTCACGGCCCTGAAGATCGACGTTGATATTGGCGCATATACCGGCGATCGGCGGCGCGGCGGCGGGCGGCCCAAGGATCTGTTCAACTACACCGCCGACGAGTGGGAGCACCAGCGCATGCTGGAGTTGGTGGACATGACCACGCGCGCCGCTGGCAAGGACGTGGCGGTGGCGGTGGATGTGCACACGCGCCTGGATGTGCCGAGCGCCATCCGTCTTGCGCGCGATCTCGAGCAGTTTCACCTGCTGTGGCTTGAAGAGCCGGTGCCACCCGAGAATGTCGACGCCATGCGCGAAGTCAAGCGCGCCAGCTCCACGCCGATCTGCGCAGGCGAGAACCTGTACCTGCGCCACGGCTTCCGCGACCTGCTGGAGAAGCAGGCGGTCGACATCATCATGCCCGATATTCCCAAGTGCGGCGGGCTTTCCGAATGCCGCAAAATCGCAAACATGGCCGAGCTGTACTACATCCCTTTCGCGCCGCACAACGTCGCCTCGCCGATCGGCACCATGGCGTCGGCACAGGTCTGCGCCAGCATCCCGAACTTCCTGGTGCTGGAGTTCCACTGGCTGCACCGCGACTACTGGGCGAGCATCACCGCCGACGGCGAGGATATTATCAAGGACGGCTACATCCAGCTGGGCACGCGGCCGGGCATTGGTGTCGAGCTGAACGAAGAGGTGGCGCGCACGTATCAGTACCCCGGCACGACATGGTTTGAGTAACAACGAACGGAAGATTCACCACGGAGGCACAGAGGCACGGAGGTTTTGGAGTTTCAGGTTGCAGCTTGGCGCGGGGCGAAGCTCGTTTTTTTGTATCCACAGATTACGCAGATCGCACAGATATGAGGTCTATAATCCGCGTAATCCGCGTAATCTGTGGATAGATCGCTTTCTCATTCAAACTTTGATGGGCCCCGATTTCTGCCCGCTGCTATCGCGCTCGGATGGGCTGGCGCAATACTGTGCGCATTTTGCTCGGCGCGGCGCGGCGCGGGTCGCTCAGGTAGATCTCGTGGTGCTTGCCATTTTCGGCGTAGCCGTGCTGCGGGAGCCACTCGCCGTGCAGGCGCGCCAGCGTGGGGCCTTCGTCGTCGTAGGGGCCGATGTGCATGATCTGCGCGGCGAGCCCTTCGCAATATGCTTCCATGCGCAATGCCGGCAAGTTGGCCGGCGCTCGTTTTCGCGCAACATCCTCGCACGCGCGCGCATAGATCGCGGGCGTGATCCACTCCGGCAGCAGGATCATCATCGTCCAGCTCCAGCTGCGCTTGTCGCGCGCGCTGGTGAAGCTGCGCATGTCCTCGGCCCACCACAGCCCTTCCAGCGGCGGCACGACATAATCGCGCCCCAGCTCGCCTTTGCTGATGAATTTGGCGCGGTAGGCGATGGCGTAAAGCGTTTCGACGGCGGCGGTGTAGGCCGGCGCAGTGTTCGGGTTGCCCGCGCCGTCGAGCATGAGGTAATGAAGCGGCGGCACGTCCACCACGGCAAAATCGCCCGTTGGCGGGGCGTAGAGCTGGCGCAGCTCTTTGGTGAAGTCGATCTTGCTCATATCGCTCTCCCTGCTGAAATGCGGCGTTGCAACCAGCATAGCACGGGAAGTGGATCGTTTCGATCCGATATTGCGAGAGGGACGACCGGGAATGAACCACAGAGACACGAAGACACGGAGATGTTGCAGGTTGGAAAGTTGCAGGTTGGAATGTTGCAGGTTGTGGGTTGTAAGCTCAATCCCAAAACCCCAGACCCCAGACCCTCACCTTGTTGCAGGTTAACTGCTGACTGCCGACTGCCTACTTACTCATTCAACATTCAGCACTCAACACTCAAAACTCTCCCGGCACGCAGCGCAGGATTTCCACGCCCGTGAAGCGCTCGGGCTCGCCGCCGAAGCGCAGGCGCGCGCCTTCGAGCGGGCCGAAAGCCGCGCCCCAGCCCGCATGGTCCGCGTCGAGGAAGCAGCACGCCAGCGCGATCTCAAGATCGCCCGAGTGAGAAATCACCAGCGCGGCGGCACCATCTGGCAGGCCGGTCAGGATGTCGCGCCACAGGGCGGCCAGCGTCGCGCCGTAGCGCCAGGTCGCGCCGCGCTCGGCCAGCACCGCCGCCAGCGCCACAAACGGCGCGGGCGCGGCCCACCAG
>LJCR01000715.1 GCA_001399705.1 Kouleothrix aurantiaca | reverse complement strand
GGGCCAGTAGGCGCAGCAGGGTGCGCTGATTCGCTTCCAGCAGTGGGTCTAACGCCACCAGCTGGCGGGCGTAGGGCAGGGCCGCCGCGTAGTCGCCGCACCACTCCAGCCGCTCGATCACGTGGGCCAGGGCGCTGAGCACGCGCTGCTGGATGTGCTCGCGCTGCTGCGTGGCCCATTCTTCAAATACATCGCTGTCGGGGATGAGCACGTCGGCCAGGAAAGGGCCAGCGTACAGGGCCAGCGCGGCCTGCAGCTGCTCGGCGCAGTGCGGGCATGTGCGCCAGCTGCGGTGCGCGTGCGTGTCAGTCGCTTGCAGAGCGGCCAGAAACTGCGTGACGTCGACCGCGAGCTGGCAGGCCGGGTCGAGCTGGACATGCAGCGAATCGGCGAGCAGAATTGGGAATTCCGCATCTTTGTCGCCCAGCGCCGCGCGCAGGGTCGGGAGCGCCTGGCTGAGGCTGGCGCGCGCGACACGCTCGGGCTGATCGGGCCAGGGCAGCGCGGCCAGCGCGGCGCGGCTGTGCGGGTGGCGTCGCCTGAGCGCCAGGTAGGCCAGCAGCGCGCGCACTTTCGCATACGAAAAGCCCGTGGCCGGCACGCCGTTGATGAGGACGGCAAAAGGGCCAAGCAGGCGTACTGTCATCTGTCGCATCACGGCTCCCTGCGCGTATGCCCTGGCGCATGCCAGGATCGCGCGTGAGGTGCGCCGGCCATTCCGGCCACTCCAAACCCATCCCAATCCGCATCCAGCGCCTTGTTCTGATCCGTGCGATTGTGCGCCTACCATACGCCGCCGGGCGGAGAAGGGCAAGGGCCCGTGGTCGGAGCTTTGATCTACTCCATAGTGCTGAGATGGCGCGCTGCATCGAACGGCCGGGCAGCATGGGCGTATTTTCGGGCTTGCGTAATTCTCAAAACAGAGTATACTTCCGATGAGACCGATTGGTCGCATTTACGCGAGCATGGATATGACAAAAGGTGAGCAGACGCGCCAGCACATTATTCGGCAGGCCGCTACGGTGTTCAACCAGCGCGGCTTTACGGGCTCATCAATCAGCGATGTGATGGCAAGCACGGGCTTGCAGAAGGGCGGCATCTACCGCCATTTCGCGAGCAAGGAAGAACTGGCGCTGGCCGCATTTGAGTACGCGCAGTCGCAGAGCACCAGCCGGCTGCAAGCGGCGGTGAGCGCGGAAACCGGGGCGATCAGGCAGCTGCTCGCGGTTGTTGCGGCGTTTCGTGCAATCACGTCCAACCCGCCCGTGCCGGGCGGCTGCCCGATACTCAACACCATCGTCGATAGCGATGACGGCGACCCGGCGTTGCGCGCGCGCGTGCGCGAGGTCGTTGTGGGTTGGGAGGCGCTGATTGCCGGGATTGTCGAGGCGGGCCTGGCCGACGGCAGTGTGCGCGCCGGCACCGACCCGCAGGTGGTCGCAGCGGTGATGGTTGCATCGCTCGAAGGCGGCATTCTGCTGTCGCGCGCGCATCGCAGCACAGCGTATTTTCAGCACGTCGCGCAGCACCTGGCGCAGTATATCGAGCGCGACATCGCGGCGTAGGGTTTTGTTGGTGGGCGGCGTAGGCCGCCCTTTTCGTTACACTATTTTGAGACCGAATGGTCTCATAAGGAGCACAAACAATGAGCAAGTATTTTGATCTCGATGGCGCGGTGGCGCTGGTGACGGGCGCGAATCGCGGGATTGGCCGGGTGTTCGTGCAGGAGCTACTCCATGCGGGCGCGGCGCGTGTCTACGCGGGTGCGCGCGACCCACAATCGCTGGCCGAGCTGGCGCGCGCCGATGCGCGGGTTGTGCCAGTTGCGCTCGACGTAGCCGACGACGAGTCGGTTCTGGCGGCAGCCGCGCGCCTGCCCGACGTCACATTGCTGGTTAATAACGCGGGCGTGGCGCGTGGGGAACGGCTGATTGGCGCGCAGGATCTGGCGGCGGCGCGGCAGGAGATGGAGGTGAACTACTTCGGCGTGCTGCGGATGAGCCGGGCGTTTGCGCCGGTACTGGCCGCCAATGGCGGTGGCGCGCTGATCAATGTGCTTTCGATCCTGGCGCGGGTGGCAAGCCCGGCCGCCGGTTCGTACTCGGCTTCGAAGGCGGCGGCGTTTGCGCTGACGCAGGCGGTGCGTGCCGAGCTGCGGGCGCAGGGCACGCTGGTGGTCGGCGTGCTGCCGGGCTATGTCGACACCGACATGGTTGCGCGCCTCGACGTGCCGAAGATCGCGCCGGCTGACGTGGTGCAGGCCGCGCTGGCGGCGCTGGCGAGCGGCGACGAGGATGTCTACCCCGGCGAAACCGCCACGCAGATCGCCGCGGCGCTCCAGCGCGACCCCAAAGCCGTTGAGCGGCAGTTCGCGCAATCGGTTGCGGGGTGAAAGGGTGACAGTAGGCAGTCGGCAGTCGGCAGGGTGCTGCAACTTGCAACTTGCAAACCTACAACCTTCAACCATGCAACTCAAAACCTCCGTGCCTCCGTGTCTCCGTGGTGAAATCCGTCATTCGTCACTCGTCATTCGTCCCTTATCGGAGCTACTCCATGAAACAAAAGTCCCCGTCGCCCTGGGCGATTCTGGCCGTCACCAGCCTGGCGGTATTCGCGGTGATGCTCGACGCACTGGTGCTGTTTGTGGCCTTCCCAGCCATCGAGCGCAGCTTCAGCGGCGTGTCGGGCGCGCAGCTCTCGTGGGTGCTGAACGCCTACACAATCGTCTACGGCGCGCTGCTGGTGCCGGCTGGCCGCTTTGCGGACCGGGTTGGGCGCAAGCGCGTTTTTCTGGCCGGCGCGACCCTGTTCACGCTGGCGTCGGTGCTGTGCGGGCTGGCGGGCTCGCCCGCGCTGCTGATTGCGGCGCGAGTGCTGCAAGCCGTGGGCGGCGCAATGCTGACGCCCACCTCGCTGGCGC
>LJCR01000714.1 GCA_001399705.1 Kouleothrix aurantiaca | reverse complement strand
GATCAGCGCCTGCCCCTACTGCGCCGGCAATCAGGCCGAGCGGCCGATCGGCTTCTTCCCGGTTGGCTGCTATGGCGTGGCGCGGCGCTGGGCCACTGGCGAAACCTACCCGGTCGAAGAGCTTGCGTGCATCGCGAAGGGCGACCAGCACTGCCTAGTGCGGATTGGCCGCGCGCCAGCGGCGGCGTAAAATACGACGACCGACGACCGACGACCGACGACCGATGACGGGCTTGCGCCATAATCGGGCGAACACAAGGCTTGCCCTCGCGTGAACCTGCAACCTTCCAACCTGCAACCTGCAACCTGCAACCCTATGCCCAACATATTCATTTCTGGCCTGATCAACATCGAAACGACCGTGCAGGTCGAATGCTTCCCGATCGACTACACTCCTGTGCGCTACCCCTTCTTTGGCGTGCGCAGCACCGTGGCGGGCGTGGGCTACAACGTCGCGCGGGCGCTCAGCACGCTCGGCAACCAGGTGCGGCTGGCCGCGCTTGTCGGCAACGACCTGCCGGGCGCGATGGTGGCCGCACAGCTGCGCGCCGACGCGCTGCCGGGCGAGTTTGTGCTGCCGCGCCTGGCCGCCACCCCACAGTCAGCCATTCTGTTCGACCCGAGTGGCCGCCGCCAGATCAACACCGATCTGAAAGATATTCAGGAGCAGGAATACCCGCCCACGCTGTTCGAGCAGGCGATTGAAGGCTGCGCGCTGGCGGTACTGTGCAACATCAACTTTTCGCGCGCGCTGCTGGCGCGGGCCAGACAGCGCGGCCTGCCAATCGCCACCGATGTGCACGCAATTAGCGACCTGGAAGACGTGTATAATCGCGATTTCATGGCCGCCGCCGACATCCTCTTCATGAGCCACGAGCGCCTGCCCTGCGCGCCGGAAGACTGGGTGCGCGCGGTTCAATCCCGCTTCGCCACGCCGATCTGCGTGGTTGGGGTGGGTGGCGCGGGCGCGCTGCTGGGCGTGCACGCCGATGGCTTTCTCGGGCGCGTCCCCGCCGTGCAGACGCGCCCAATCGTCAACACGATCGGCGCGGGCGATGCCTTGTTCGCCGCATTCGTGCACGGCTACGCCGCCACCGGCAACCCCTACGAGGCGCTGCGCCGCGCGATCACGTTCGCTTCCTACAAAATCGGCGCAACCGGCGCTGCCGAAGGCTTCCTCTCCGCCGCCGAGCTTGATGCTCTGCACGCGGCAAACAAGCACGAGCAAGAAGAATAAACCGCAAAGAGCCAGGAATCGAGAACCACAGAACCGAGACCACAGAGCCACAGAACTGAGAATTACGGAACCGCCCGAGGGTTAGGGTCTGGGGTTTCGGGCTTGGGCTACCAACCTGCAACTTCCAAACATTCAAACCTGCAACTCTCCAAAACCTCCGTGGTGAACTATTTTGCTCCCACGTCTTTGGTACGCCCCCGCGAGATGACTATCGGCCTATTCTCATATGCGTCGCGCCGCGCCTATACTAGGGCGACGTTGAACCATCGTTGTACCAAAGGGGCCAGCCATTATGCGCCTGCTGATCGACCAGCGCTCATATGACGAAATGCTGAGCAAATCTTCCCACCCGCGCGACTGCTATGTGCGCAAGACCGACTACCTGCATCACCTGTATGTTGATGGCGTGAAATACCTGGTGGCGCGCGCCGTCTACGATTGCATCAAGCGCGCCCAGGAGGTGGACGACCAGGATGCGCTGCTGCACCTCATGTTCCACAAGGATGAGCTGGAGCGCACCGTAGCCGAAGCGCGGGCCAAGGGCATCAATCTGGCCAGTGCGCGCGCGCTGGGCGACCCGCCACCAACCGATGACGTATCGATGCCCAAGCTTTCAAACTCGTTCACCCCGCCGGAACCGCAGAGCATTGAGGAAAGCGGCCTGAACCGCACCTTCCTGTACGAACATCTGACCCGAATTATCTACAACAAGGGGCGCGTCACCGGCCTGGAGCTGGTCGATGAAATGAAGCTGCCGTATGCGATTATCGACGTGCTGCTGAAAGAGCTGCGCGGCCAGGAGCTGATCGATATTGCCGGGCAGCGCGGGTATGGCGATGTGAATTATGAATATGTTTTAACCCCTAGAGGCAACCAGGCCGCTTCCGACGCACTGCTCAAAACCATGTACTCGGGCCCCTGCCCGGTTCCCCTGGATGAATGGATCGCCTCGGTCAAGGCACAAACCGTCAAAGACGTGGTGGTGACGCGCAAGAACATTCGCGAGGCATTTGGCGGGCTGGTGATGGACGAATCAATCCTCAATCAGGTCGGCCCGGCGGTGAACTCGGCCTCGTCGATGATGCTGTTTGGCTACCCGGGCAACGGCAAAACCACCATTGCCGAGCGCATCACCCACCTCATGGGCGATGATGTCTTCATTCCCTATACGATCTACGCCGACGGCGCAGTGATCAAAATGTACGACAACATCGTGCACGAGCCGCCCAAGAAAGAGCTGCCCGACACACTGGAGTACGACCAGCGCTGGGTGCGCATCAGCCGCCCGGTCGTAATCACCGGCGGCGAGCTGACGCTGGATGGGCTGGGGCTGACCTACAACAAGGACTCGCGCATCTACGAAGCGCCCTTCCAGATGAAGGCGAACTGCGGCATCTTCCTGGTCGACGACTTTGGCCGCCAGCAGGTGCGCGTGTTCGACCTGCTGAACCGTTGGATTGTGCCGCTGGAAAAGCGCTACGACTTCCTCACCACCGTCACCGGCAAAAAGCTGCAAATCCCCTTCGACCAGATCATCATGTTCTCGACCAACCTCGACCCGAACGACCTCGGCGACGACGCGCTGCTGCGGCGCATCAAGTTCAAGATAGAAATTATCGACCCGACCGAGGATCAGTGGCGCGAGATCTGGCGCATTATGTGCCGCATCATGAAAGTGCCCTACGA
>LJCR01000713.1 GCA_001399705.1 Kouleothrix aurantiaca | reverse complement strand
GCCGCGCGCGGCAGCGAGATGACCAAGGTCAGCGTGGGCGACAACGGCTGGATGGCCGCCGTGATGGCCCCGCTCGACGTGGTGCAAACAACGCTCAAGGAAATCGACGGCTACGTGGTGGCCGCGAACATCAACAGCTACGGGCAGGCCGTGATTGGCGGCGCGAGCAAGGCCGTCGAGCAGGCGATTGAGCTGTTCACCAAAAAGGGCTTCCAGGCGCAGCGCATCCCGGTCAGCCACGCCTTTCACACGAAAATCGTCGCGCCGGCCAGCAAGCCGCTGCGCCAGGTGTTGAACCGCCTGCGCATCAGCCCGCCCACGCTGCCGCTGGTGGCAAATGTGACCGGCGAGCTCTACCCGACCGACGTCGAGAGCATCAAAGACCTGCTGGAGCAGCAGATCGCCGCGCCGGTGCAGTGGGTCAAGGGCCTCGAAACGCTGTACGCCAATGGCGTGCGCACCTTTGTCGAGGTCGGGCCGAAAAAGGCGCTCAAGGGCTTTGTGGACGACGTGCTGGGCAGCAAAGCCGACGTGGTTTCGCTGTTCACCAACCACCCAAAGACCGGCGAGCTGGCCAGCTTCAACCAGGCGCTGTGCGGGCTGTATGCGGCGGGCTACGGGGCGACCGACGACCGACGACCGACGACCGACGACGCGGTTGCGACTGTGGACAAAGGGCAAAGGACGAATGGGTCGCAGTCGGCGGCGCTAAGCAACGGCTCGATCGTGCGTGCGTCGGCCCCTGTGCCGATGGCAGAGGAAATGGCAATGGCAAATGGGAATAATTCAGGCGCAGCGGATCTAGGCCGTCTGCTTGCGCAGGCGCTGACTCAGTTTGGTGGTCAGTCGTCGGCGGTCGGTGGTCAGGCAGCCTACGATCGCAACGCCGTTCCGCTTGGCTCGGTAGTGATCAGCGGCACGGGTTTGGGCCTGCCGGGCGCGGAAAAGCCGGTGATGGATGCCAACAACGCCCTGCGCATCCTCCACGGCGAGCAGTTCATCGACCTGATCCCCGAGCGTTTCCGCAACCACATGCTCGCCAAGCGCATCACGCGCGTGGTGAAGGGCGAAGACGGCGGCGGCAGCTTCGAAACACTTACCGACCCGAACGACGTGATCAAGCTGGCCGCGCGCCCGGGCACATTCGACCTGAGCGGCGAGTATGGCGTGCCGCCCAAGCTGGTCGAGGCGCTCGACATCACCACGCAGCTCGCGATCGCCGCCGGCCTCGACGCGCTGCGCGAGGCGGGCATTCCGCTGGTGCAGACGTATAAGAAGACCAGCCTGGGCACCTTCCTGCCCGAGCGCTGGCTGCTGCCCGAGGCTCTGCGCGACGAAACCGGCGTGATTTTCGCCAGCGCCTTCCCTGGCCTCGACCGCGTGGCCGACGAGTTCGAGCGCTACTACGAGTGGGAAAGCCGCCGCGCGCAGCTTGCCGCGCTCAACCCGCTGGCGACGCCCGGGCGCGGCCACGCGGTGGTGCGCCGCGCCGATGGCGCAATCGTCACCGACCCCGCGCAGCTTGCCCCCGGCGAAGCGCTCGCCATCACCGTCAAAGGCGGCGAGATCGCTGCCCAAACCACAAAACCGTGACCTTTGGGTTATTGCGGCGCGCCGGGCGGCTGCGTACAGTGAGCGCATCGCAATCGTATCGGCCCGAACCGCAGCACAATAGGTAGAAACCATGACAAACACTGCCGATATGAATAGCTACGAGGCGCTGTACGCGCGCATGCAGGCGATTGTTGGCCGGCTTGAGGCCGGCGAACTGCCGCTGGAAGAAGCGCTGGCGCTGTACGAAGAAGGCGTGACCGTTGCGGCGGCCTGCCAGCGCCTGCTCGATGCGGCTGAATTGCGCATTCAGGAGCTGAACGTTGGCCCGGGCGCACGGCCAAATCTGTGGGAGGACTAAGGTATGGTTGCCGAGCAGGTGCATCGCTACCCGCGCTGGATGGTCTGGCTGTTCGAGGTTTTGAGCGCGCTGGCGATTCTTATTGCGCTGCTCCAGCTTGGGCGCGCCCTGCTTCTGCTTGTGTGGACGACCTTTGGCATCGACACCTCGCTGCTGAGCCGCGTGCCCTACCTGCCCGAGATCGTGCTGGCAATCGGCAACGGCACGCCTTTCCCGCGCCGCGAAGAGGCACTGGGCTTGCTGGCCTTCATTGTCGGCTTATCGCAGTTGCTGCCCGCGCTGGGCTGGCTGCTGCTGGCGCTGCTGCTGTGGCGGCGCACGCGTGGCCGGCTGGCGCTCGCGCTGCTGGCGGTCTTCGCGCTCTTGTTCGTCATCATGATGAGCATCCCGCCCAAGAAGTTCGACCGCTACGTGCTGCCGGCCTTCCCGGTGCTCGACATCCTGGCGGCGGCCGGGCTGGCTGGCCTCGCGCGGCTCGTTCTGCCGAAACGCCCTGCCTGGCTTGTGGCGGGTGGCGGCGCGCTGGTCGCGCTTGGCCTTGCGGCCAACCTGGCCTGGTTCCACCCCTACGAAATTGCCTACTACAACCCGCTGCTTGGCGGCGGCGCGGCGGCGGTGCGCACCATCCCGGTCGGCTGGGGCGAGGGCTACGAGCAGGCCGGCGCGTTCATTATGGCGCAGCCCGACGGTGCGGCCAAGCCCGTGGCAGCCTGGTTCGAGCCAGTGCTGCGCCCGTTTGTGCGCACCGCCGTGGCCGCCCTGCCCGCCGCCGCCACGCCCGGGCGCGTGGGCTATGTCGTGCTCTACGTCGACCAGATGCAGCGCAACGATATGCCCGAGATTACGGCCCAGTATTTTGGGAAACAAACGCCGCTGCATGTTGTGCGTATGCACGGCATCGACTACGCCTACGTCTATCAGGCCGCGCCCGCCGTTGCCCACGCTCTTGCTGCTTCGTTCGGCCCAACCTTGCGCTTGTGGGGCTATGATTTCGCGCACACACCGGCTGGCG
>LJCR01000712.1 GCA_001399705.1 Kouleothrix aurantiaca | reverse complement strand
GGGGCGGCTGGGCCTGCTGGCGTTTTTCTTCGCGCTCGTCACCGGCGTGCCGCTGGGTGTGCTTTCGGCGCTGAAGCAGAACTCGCTGCTCGACTACGTGAGTCTGCTGATTTCGACCGTTGGCGTGGCGGTGCCAACCTTTGTCACCGGCTTGCTGGCGCTGATTGTGTTCGGCACAACGCTGAAGTGGATTTCGATCTCGAGCAACGACTGGAATACCTTCACGCCCTATATCGCGCCGGGGCTGGTGCTTGGGCTGGCCTCGATGTCGTTCATCACCCGCATCACGCGCACCACACTGCTGGAAGTGAAACGACAGGATTATATTCGCACCGCCCGCGCCAAGGGTTTGAATGAGCGCATGGTCATTCTGCGCCATATGATGCGCAACAGCCTCATCCCGATTGTGACCATCATCGGCCCGGGCCTGGTCGATCTGATCACCGGCTCGGTTATCACCGAGACGATTTTCAGCATTCCCGGCATCGGCAACTTTTTCGTCACCTCGCTGTTCCAGCGCGACTACTCGATGATCATGGGCACAACACTGGTGTATGCGACGCTGATTATTTTCGTGAATATTCTGGTCGACCTGAGCTACGGCCTGCTCGACCCGCGCATCCGCGCCTGACCGCTGAGGGACTATGCCCGCTGCACACGCCGCCATCGAGCGGCTTTACCAGGCGCACTACAGTGCGCTGCTCGCCCACCTGGCCCGGCTCGTTGGCGACCAGATGCAGGCCGAAGATCTGTGCCAGGAAACCTTCCTGAAGGCCCTGCGTGCCTGGGATCAGCAGGCGACGATCACGAATCAGCTGGCCTGGCTGTATCGCATCGCCACCAACACCGCCTACGATCACCTGCGCCGCCGCCAGCGCCTGCAGTTCGCGCCACTGTACGAGCACGACGCGCCGCCCGACACGGATTCGATGGAGCGGCGCGTCGACGTGCAGGAGCCGGTGCGCCACGCGCTGGCCTTGCTGCCAGCCGAATCGCGCCAGCTGCTGCTTTCGAGCTATGCCGGGCACAGCACGCAGGAGCTGGCCGCCGCGCTCGCGTGCAGCGACACTGCTGTGCGCCTGCGCTTGTTCCGCGCGCGCGAGCGCTTCCGTAAGATATACTTACAGCTCGGGCTGAACTAGCGGAAGGCGCAGCAATGAATGAGGCAAGCGCGTGGCGCGTCGAGCTGGCGCGCGAGGTAGCGGCGGTGTATGCGAAACATCCGCAGGTGCGCATGGTATCGTTGGGCGGCTCGGCGGCGCGCAACCTTGCCGACGCCTATTCCGACATGGACATGGCGGTGTACTGGGCGGCCATCGATCACAAGTGGCTCGAAGGCACAGCACTGCAGCCCAGTGGCGGGCGGCGCTTCACCTACCGCCCCCTGTTCGACAATCTGGTGGTGGTCGAGCAGTATTTTGTTGGCGAGGCGAAAATCGACGTTGCGCATTTTGCGATGGCCTGGTGGGAGCAAAGCGTCGACGACGTGCTGGAGCGCGCCAGCATGGACGACGAAAAGCAGGAAGTGCTCGACGGCTTTCTGAGCGCCATTGTGCTCTATGGCGAGGACGAATACGAGCGCTGGCGCACGCATATCGCCGCCTACCCTGCCGCGCTGGGCCGCGCCATGATCGAGCGGAACATGCACTTCTACCCGCAGTGGGTGCTTGAGCAGCAGGGCCTCGCGCGCAACGATCTGCTTGGCTTCTACGCCACGCTCTGCGAGATGATGCGCAACCTGCTGGGTGTGCTCGCCGGACTAAACGGCATGTACCTTTCGATGGAAAAGCCCAAGCGCAGCGCCGACCTGCTGCGGCGCATGGCAATCGCGCCCGCCGATGCCGTGGCACGCTTCGAGGCATTGCTGGCGGGCGATCGTGCCGCCGCGCCGGCAGACCTGGCCGCGCTGATTGACGAAACGCTGGCGCTGGTCGAGCAACACGCACCCGGCGTCAGCACCGCCCGCGCCCGCGAGGTGCAGCGCCTGCAAGTGCATCCCGTCGAGCAAAAGCCGGCCTTCCCCATGTGAAATAGTAATTACGAACTACGCACTACATTCCTGGCATTGTAGTGCGTAGTTCGTAGTATGCAAAACTCTGTGCGCTCTGTGGCTTGAAAGTTTCGTTTATTTCGCCGCCCAGGGCAGGTAGGTGAACTGGTCAAGCTCAGCGGCTGTGCCGGTGCTTACCTGGTAGCTGCTCGTGGCAATATTCGCCGGATCAAGGCTCACCTGCTGGTTCGTAATCACCAGCACCACGCCCACCGCGCCATCCGGCACGGTATAGCTGCCAATCGTGAGCGACTGACCCGCGCCAGCCGTGCCAGCCAGCCCTGTCATCACCACCGAGTCTCCCATGTCGGCGACAATGCTTGCGTGCAACTCCCCGCTGCCAGACGTATTCGCTATTTCCACGGCGTACGTGCCCGCGCTCGGCAAGCCCACCCAGTTTGCCGCGTAGGTATTTGGCAGTGCGCCAGTGTAGCCCCCGCCAATGCTGGCGACCGCGCCCTGGTTAGAGGGCACGCCGCCCCGGCTTGTGACAATATCGCCGCCATCGGAGAAGCAAAGCGGCGTGCTGGTGGCGCAGGGTTTCATAAAGCGCAGGCTGGCCGCAAAGCGGTGGAACGTGTCGTCCAGGTTCGAGCCGCGGCTGCGCAAGGCGTTGTCGTAGGCGGTGATGGCCGGCTGCCCGGCGGCAATATCCGCCCACATCGCTTTCATCAGGCTGGTGCCAGTGGCGCTTTGCAGGCCGCCATTGCGCTCGGCCGCATAGCGGAACAGCGGCCACATGGAGTACTGCGCGTCGTTACCATCCTGCTTCGGCAGGCTGACGGTCAGGTCGGGGTACAAATACTGGTAGTTGTCGTGCGCCTCGGGCAGCACTTCGTCTTCCACATAGGCTGCGGTCGACTCAAGCCAGACC
>LJCR01000711.1 GCA_001399705.1 Kouleothrix aurantiaca | reverse complement strand
TCTTAGGGTTGTGAAGGAGAGATTCTTCACTCCGCTAGCGCTTCGTTCAGAATGACAAAGTAAAAGTGTTTACCCGAACTTGGTATGACTTCTGAATCCTGACCATGGTCTCCTGTTTCAGGGCCGGAGTGCGTGCTCGGCGGCGAGCAGGACCGCGTCGTCGTCGCTGAGCAGCGTTGGGGCGTCCTGCGGCACACGCACCGTTGGCGCCACGCCTTTCCCCTCCAGGAACAACGAGCCATCGGGCAGCACAAAGCGCCCGGTCGGCACCTGCAGCCACATGTCGTCGGGCAGGTGATACTGCCCCTGCGACACCTCGGCCTCCACGCCAGCGCTGGGAAACTCGCCCACTACCACTGCGCCCGGCACCTGGCTCAGGCCATACGCCTCGATCTCGCAGGCACTGTAGCAACCCATTCCCACCAGCACCGCCAGCTTGCCGAAATGGTACGGGTTCTCGACCGGCTCGATCGTATCGGGCGGGCCATCGGGCTCGAATTTGCCACTATGCGTGTTGAAGTATTCCAGCTGCGCCAGCGGGATGGTTTTGTCGGTCAGGTAGCCGGCGAAACCCTGCACCATACCACCGTCGTTGTGACGCAGATCGACAATAATGCCGGGCGCGTCGTTGTAGTCGAACGAGTCGAGCGCGCGGGCAAACAGCTCGTCGATCAGGTCGAAATCGTCGTCGTTGGTGTTGATGCGCACATAGCCCAACCCCGAGTTAAGCATCCAGTACTCAACTGGCGCAAGCGTCGGGTCGCTTTCGTGCTGCGAAGTAGCGTACAAACTTTTACGCTCGTCCACGGCCACCAGCGACTGCTCAGCGGCGGGCTGGCCGGGCTGGCCGGCGCCAGCCAGGTGCTGGGCCTTGAGCACAACCTGAAATCGTCGTTCTCGGCGGGCTATGGCTTCGACAGTATTGCGATTGCGCTGCTGGCGAAAAGCAACCCGATCGGCATCATTCCCGCCGCGATCTTCTGGGGCGCGCTGCGCAATGGCGCGGGCCTGATGCAGCTCCAGAGCGGCATCTCGATCAGCCTGATCAACATCATCCAGGCGCTGGTGATTGTGTTTGTGGCCGCCGACGTGATTGTGCGCTGGATCTACCGGCTGCCGCGCGGCAGCGGCGAGCAGGCCGTGTTCACGCGCGGCTGGGGCGGATAGGCGTTCGGCGAGGATAAAGGACGAGTGTTATGACGGGCACATTTCAGCTGGGCCGCCACCGCATTGTCGCGATCCTGGGCATCGTCATCGCGGCGATTATGTTTCTGCTGGCGAGCGCCCGCGTGTCGGCCGGAAAGATCACCTACCTGCGCATCACCTACCCGGGCGCGGCGGTCAGCGCGCCCCCGCTGGTCGACATCCCGCTGCCAACGATTATCACCATTGGGATCATCTGCGCGCTGCTGATTGGCGTGGGCATCTGGCTGTTTATTCGCCAGCCGGCACACGTGACTCCCATCTACATGGGCGCGCTGATCTTCTCGGTGATTTTTATCATCCTGATCTGGGCTGGCGCTGGCAACCGCATCGACATGGTCGATATGCTGGCGCGCATGGTGCGCCTGGCCACGCCAATCGCGCTGGGCGCCATGGCGGGCATTCTGTGCGAGCGCTCGGGCGTGACGAATATCGCGATCGAGGGCTTGATGCTGATGGGCGCGTGCATCGGCTTTATCGCCGCGCTGCTGACGGGCAACTCGTGGCTGGGCGTGATGGCGGCGATTGCGGCGGGCGGCATCACCGTGCTGCTCCATGCGCTGCTGTCCATCCGCTTCAAGATCGACCAGATCATCAGCGGCACGGTGATCAATATTCTATCGATCGGCGTGACCGGCTTTTTGCGCAACAACGTGATTCTGCCTATGCAGCAGGCCGGCCGGGTTGGCGCGGCACTGCCGGCGCTGCCCATCCCGGGCCTGTCGCAAATCCCGGTGATCGGGCCACTGCTGTTCAACCACCAGCCGATTGCCTATGCGATGCTGCTGCTAGTGCCGCTGCTCAGCGTGCTCTTGTTCCGCACGCCGTGGGGCCTGCGCACGCGCTCGGTTGGCGAGCACCCGCGCGCCGCCGACACCATGGGCATCAATGTCAACCGCATGCGCTACATGAACGTCTTTCTGTCGGGCCTGGTGGCAGGCCTGGCGGGCGCGTGGTTCTCGCTCGAGGCGTCATTCAACTTCGACGACCTGATGACCAACGGCAAGGGCTTTATTGCGCTGGCCGCGGTGATCTTCGGCAAGTGGACACCGCTGGGCGCGCTGGGCGGCGCGCTGATCTTCAGCTCGGCCGACGCGCTGCAGATCAAGATCCAGGGCTTTAGTTTCGAGCTGCCGTCGCAGTTCCTGCAGATGCTGCCGTATGTGATCACGATTGTGGTGCTGGCTGGCATCATTGGCCGGGCGCGGCCACCGGCGGCGGTGGGCAAGCCCTACGAGAAGTAGCGAGCTGCCAGAAATCGAGTATTGCGAGGGTGGCTGAGCCGCCCTCGCTTTTTGTTGGGCTGCACAGAACAGGCGTGCAAATTCTTGGCACAAGTTCTGCATGATGTGACAGTAGTTGTCACACATATGTGCTACACTCGTACATAGAACCGAATGCCAGGAAAGGAATACGGCATGGCGAGATTGCAGACCAGCGCCGCACCCAGTCGCCTCAGCGTCACTGCCGATGGGCGCGCGTTCCGCATGCTGCTGATAGCGCCCGAGGCCCCGCTGATTGTTGTGCTGATGGGCGTGTATTGGGCGATGGGCGACCCGCCGCTGATCGGGGTGCTGGTGGCGCTTCTGATTGTCGGCTTTATTGCGCGCTGGCTGGCGCTGGAAGGCGCGCGCCGCTCGTACACCGTCGCCCACTACCGCGAGGCCAGCACGCTGGCGCAGCTGGCACTGTTCCTCAACCCGTGGTCGGCCGATGCGCTGGCG
>LJCR01000710.1 GCA_001399705.1 Kouleothrix aurantiaca | reverse complement strand
TCGCTACCTCGACCTGATCATTCAGGATCGGCGCAACCTTGGCATTCTGCTGCTGCAGGCGCCGATCATTGGCGTGCTGCTGATGCTGGTGGCCAAAGCCGACGCGCTGGTGGGCGAAAAGACCTTTGCCAGCGAAGCCAAGAAAGTGCTGTTTATGCTGGCGACGGTGGCGGTGTGGTTTGGCATCATCAACGCCGCGCGCGAGATCACCAAAGAGTCGCCAATTTTCCGGCGCGAGCGGCTGGCGAACCTGCGCATCGGCCCGTATGTGCTCTCGAAAATTGCCATTCTGCTGCTGCTGGTGGTGATTCAAAGCGCGCTACTGCTGGGGCTGGTGAGCCTGCGCGTGCAGCTGCCGGCGATGGGTGTGCTCTTGCCCGGCTGGCTGGAACTGTACGCCACCACGCTGCTCACCTCGCTGGCGGGGCTGGCGATGGGGCTGGCAATCTCGTCCTCGGCATCCACGCCCGACCGCGCGATCTCCATCGTGCCGCTCGCGCTGATCCCGCAGATCCTGTTCGCGGGCGTGATCTTCACGCTGGGCGATGGCTTCAGCGTGCAGCGCCTGCTTTCGTGGTTCACGATCAGCCGCTGGGCGATGGATGCCTACGGCACCACCGTGAACCTGAACGAGCTGCCATTCCAGCCCGGCATGCTGCGCGTCGCCAAGGACGAGTATGCGTTCACGGCCGGGCACCTGCTTTCGCGCTGGGCAATTCTGCTCGTGTATATGCTGGTGTGCCTGGGCATCACGGCCTGGCAGCTCAAGCGCCGCGACCGGCAGGTCTAGTGCAGGCGTCCAGCTACGGCTAACGAACCGAATAACCACGAAGGCACGAAGACACGAAGAGTTTATGGCTTTCTGCCGCTCTTCGTGTCTTCGTGTCTTTGTGGCTGTAAAGGGAGCCGCTACACCAGATTGTGCAGCGCCCGCTGATGCTCTTCGGGTTCGAACAGGGCGCGGATGGGGATGCTGAAGCCCGCCACCGCGCTGCTCGTGATCTCGCCGGAGCGGGCCTTGATTTGCAGGGTGTAGACGCCATCCGCCAGCACATACTGCTCGACCACCTGCGCGTCGGGGTCGATGATCCAGTACTCGCGCACGCCGTGCGCCGCGTAGTCGGTGAATTTCACGCCGCGATCGGTCGCTTCGGTGCTGGGCGAAAGCACCTCGGCCACGAAATCGGGCGCGGGAAAGTGCATCTGGTCGGGGCTGAATGTCGCCGCGATTTCCTGCCGGAAGAAGCAGATATCCGGCTCGTAGTCATTGCGCGTCAGCGAGACCAGCAGCTTCTCAAAGCCCACCAGCCCGAGCTGATGCTTGCGAACATACAGCCTGAGCAGCATTTGCAGATCTTGCGCGGCCTCGCTGTGGCGCAGCTTCACCGGCGACTGAAAGATCGTCGCGCCGTTGATGAATTCGACCTTATGGTCTTCGTCGATCTGCGCGTAGAACTCGGCGCGGCGCTTCTGTTCTTCGGCCAGCAGATCGCGAATCTGCTCGTAGTAGAGCACGAGCTGCGGTGATTCCAGCAGTTTGTCGAGCGCAATCGTCATGGCGTCCTCCATCGCTGCGATGGTTTGATTCTAGCGCAGCGGCGGGCGCGGGTCAAGACTTTGTAAGGACCATGCCAAGTTGGAATGGGAACCAGATCAATCCACAGATTGCGCAGATTACACAGATATGAGGTCGATAATCTGCAAAATCTGCGTCATCTGCGGGTACATTGTAGGGCTTTGTAGATTGCGAATGTCATCAGGGCGCTGAAGATGGGACGCAGGCGAATGCAGATCGACGCTCTCAGAAGTATCTGTCCACGTGTTCTGCGCTCGCCTGCGTCTAGTTCCGCCCGAATGGCTACCAGGTTACGCTCATCATCGAGCAGTTGAGCCCGCTGCCGATCCCCAGCAGCGCGACGTTATCGCCCTTCTTGATTCGCCCAGCCTCGTCGGCCATCGCCAGCGTGATAGGCAGCGCGGCCGGCCCGATGTTGCCCAGCGTCGGGAAGTTCAGGTGCAGCTTGTTCGGCTTGATCTCCAGCGCTTCGGCCACGGCGGCCATGTGCCGCGCGCCAACCTGATGCGGGATGTACATGGCGATTTCGGCGTCGCTCCAGTTCGGCAGCTCGTCGGCGGCGGCGCGCCAGGTTTCGCCGGCCAGCTGCACGCCCGCAATCAGCAGCGCGCTGGCGTCGGTTTTCATGTAGTCGGGCTGGCCGACGCACAGGCGGTTGTGCTGGGTCGCGGCCATGGTCACCGCGCCATTCAGGCTGTGCCCGCTGGTCGAAAGCTCCTTGCGGCACAGCAGCATCGCCACCGCGCCCGAGCCGAGCGTCAGGGTGGCGAAGTTGTCGCGAAACTCCTGCGGCGTGGTTGTTTCGCTTTGCAGCCGCCGCACCGTCGCCATCACCGCTTCCTGCGAGCCTTCGCCATCCACCACCAGCGCATAGTCGATCAGGCCGGCCTCGATCTGCATGCCGACGCTGGTCATGCCATTTAGAAAGCCCAAACAGGCGTTGCTGATGTCGTAGTTGACGCAGCTTGGCGGCAAGCCGAGGTTGCCGTGCACCAGGCAGGCCACCGAGGGCTCGATATAATCTTTGCAGACGGAGGTGTTGATCAAGGCGCCGATCTTTTTTGGGTCGATGCCGGTCTGGTCGAGCAGCTTGCGCGCGGCCAGTGTGGCGACATCGCTGGGCATGGTGCCGTGGTCCCAGAAGCGGCGCTCGCGAATGCCCGAGAGCGCTTCGAGCCGGCCGGCGGGAATGCCGATGCGCTGCATGGTCGCCGCCATCTGGCCTTCGAGGTCGTCGGAGGTGACGCGATGCGGGGCAAGCTCGTAGGCAATGGCTTCGATGGCGACATTTTGGAATAACATTCAGGCTCTCCTTTGATGGGTGGGTTGGTGCCGTGATTTATATAAACGG
>LJCR01000071.1 GCA_001399705.1 Kouleothrix aurantiaca | reverse complement strand
GCACCGCCGAGCGGATCTACCTGGCCACCAAGGTGGGCGGCACCACTCCGCTGCTGTATGTCGGCGGCTTCTCGTCGGACGCGCTGCAGGTCGGCATCCAGGCATTCAGCCTGACCAAAGAAGCCATCATTGGCGACTCGTACAGTGGTGTGGGCGTGCTGGGCCGGATGTCGAACTACCTGGGCACGGCGCTCGTGGCCGGCTTTGACAGCGACACATCCAGCAATACGCTCCCGACCGTGGCGATCTTCCGCCACCGCTCGACCGTCGCCACGGTCGCCGGCTTCGGAGTACAGATTGGCTTTCAGGGCAGAACCACCACCGTCAACGATGCGGAGATGGCCTACATCGGCAGTACCTGGACGGATCCGGCCAACGCAACGCGCACCAGCGCCCTGACCTTCGCAACTGTGTACATGGGCCTGCTGGCCGCCGAGCGGCTGCGCATCACCGGGTACGGCTACCTGGGCCTGAACACAACCAGCCCAGCCGGCGACCTGCACATCAACGTCCGCAACCAGGAGGCGGCGAATGGCGGGCTGACCATCGGCGGCGTGACGGGCACCTACGCGCCCACGATTGTGTTGCGCCGCTCAGACGGCTCGTATGCCGCGCCCACCAATACATCCAACAATGTGGAGGTGGGTCGAATCAGCTTCTTCACCTATAGCGGCGGTGCCTGGAGCGAGGGCGCGTATGTGCGCGGCATCAATGTCACTGGCGGCGAGGGGCGCGTCGACCTGGCCTTCGCCCAAGATACGGGAACGTCTTACGTTGAGACGATGCGGCTCGTCCAAGGCAGAGTTGGCATTGGCACGATCGCTCCGAACTACCAACTTGATGTGCAGATGCTGGGCGTGTGGCCGGCGATCAATGTGGTCGAGATGACAACATCGCTTCGACGCGCGACCATTGGGTTTGGCCTCAACGCCGCTGGGAATACCGGCTGGATCATCGGCCAGAGTCTCGGCAACAACACCGTCAAAGACTTCTATCTCAATGATGTGACGGCGGCCGCGACCCGCCTGTATATTGATACGAACGGCTTTGTGGGCCTTGGCGGGATTACGTCGTCGCTCGGCGCGACGCTCGACATTGTCCGATCCGGCGCCGTGCAGTTGCGGCTGGCGTCGACATCCGGGAGCGGCTCGACCATGATGGCCTACTCGACCGGCACCACCGAGAGTCTCTACATCATGGTCAACCGCACCTATGCTGCCGGCGTCTTCTCGCGCATTGATACGAGCTATGCGGCATGGACGCTGTCGATGGGCACGCAAGATCAAGATACCTTCAAAATCTACCGCATGACCGCCGATGGACTGACGAATAGCACCCTCTTTCAGATCGATGCGTCGGGCAATGCGGAGACCATCAAAGGCGGAACGATCCGGGCCGTTGAAGGAACCTACGCGGCTCCGAGTGGCGGCCAGGGGCTAGAGATCGCCAGCACCGGCGGCCAGGGCTATGTCCAGAGCTACAACCGCGCCTCGTCCACCTGGCGGCCGATGAATATCAATGCGTCGTCGATCGCCTTCGGCGGCGCGATCGCCTGGGGCAACTTCAACGCGAACGGCCACTTCTATACGTCCGGCAGACTTTACCCCGAGGGCAGCTCGGCCCACTATGTCGGCTACTGGGGCGGATCGGGCATCAACATCAGCACCCATCTGCTCGTGCAGGGCAATGTCTACCCTGGTGGACAGGGGAGCTACTACCTCGCCAACGCGCCCTCCGTGGCGGGCCTGATCGTGTATGGCAACCTCTCATGCTATCACGACATCTACCCCGGCAATAACAATGGGACGGGCGCATCACAGAACGCCAGCTACTATCTGCGCGGCGAGAGCAACAACGGTGGCCTCCGCACCAACGGGAACCTCCTCGCAAATGGGTATTATGCTGGCACGTATTGCCACATGACCGGCGGCCTCGGCACCAATCACTATGATGCGATCTGCTCTGGTGGGCTCTATTCCTTTCTCTTTAGCGGCCTGGGCGGGTACTCGTACACGTCAGGGGGCGTCGGCTATAACTTTGGCAACATCAACGGTGGCGCGTCCGGCCAGATAACGGGGAGCAATGGTGGCGGCTTCATCCGCTGGCATCAGGACGGCCAAATCCACATCGCCTCGATGAATACGTCGGGCACGGTGGGCATCGTGTTCTATGCCGGACTCAACAACGTCGGGATTGGCACGCAGCAGGGCACAAACAACCGCCTCTTCACCAAGGGCATCGACAGCACCAGCAGCAACAACGCCTTCCTGGCGCAGAACTCAAACGCCGCGAACCTGCTGTACCTGCGCAACGACGGCCTCGCCTGGGTCAATCAGAGCTGGACGGTCGGATCGGACGCGCGGATGAAGACGGCGGTGCGGGACATGAGCCAGTCCCACCGCAAGCTCCACCGGCTCCGAACGGTGGAGTACGAGCTGCACCACACCGGCCGCGCGCGCAAGCATTACGGTCTGCTCGCCGAGGAAGTCGAGCAGATCTACCCCGAGCTGGTTGAGGAGGCGAGCCACAACGAACCCGGGGCGACCACGATGAAAGGCATTCGCTATGGCGACCTCATTCCGCTACTGATTTTCGAGATCCAGCAGCTGCAAGCCGAGGTCGCCGAACTCAAGAAAGGGAAGTGACATGACATATCTTCCACCACCTCCTGGCATGCCGCAATCAGCAATCCGTGAATGGGAAGGCCTGATGCGCGAGATCGGGGCGCTCGCCGAGCGCGCGCTGGACTCCACCGCTCGGCCCGAGCGGCTCTGGCAGGTGAATCAGCTCGAAGCGCTCATCCAGGCCACCGACCACGGCGCGCAAGTCGGCGACAGCAATTACACGCGCGAGGCGGCGCTGGCCGCGCGCGAGTTCGTGCAGGCCTTTCTCGTATGGGCTGAAACGGAGCTGATCGTGGATACGCTGCCCGACGGAAGCCATATCACCATGACGCCGATGGCGATTATGAGCCTGCGGGCTTCCGGATAACCAAATTGGTACCGAGCCGTTTGCAAACCTCGCACGCCAGGGAGCGATTTGTCGCGTACACTCTCCCTGGCAGCAACAAAAAAGCATAAAGGAACCCTACCGTGGCAAAACCAAAAGTCGAACTCAAACCGCGCCCCGTCGACGTGCAGCGCGCCATCCTCCAGGCCGAGCGCGAGGCGCACGAGAACAGCATCTTCCAGGCCGAGTTCCGCATTGAGGCGCAGCAGCGGCTCAAGGTGGTGCTGGGCAACGAGGTCGTCGAGCCGATCAAGGCGCTGACCAAGCAGGTCGAGGAGTCGATGGTGATCATCGCCCTGATCGACGAGAAGCTGGCCGCGCTGCCAGACGAGCCTGAGAAGCGAGCGGAGTAAACCGTGTCCACGAAGGCGCTTGATGTTCATCTGAGCGACGGCAAGCTAGGCCGGGTCGATGTGCTCGAGCCGACCGACCTGAGCCTGTACGGCGCGACCGGCAAGGCTCCGCTTGGCGATGGCACCAATAAACTCGACGCCTCGTGGCTGCCGGATCTCGACGGAACGATGGCTGCGGTGATCGGCCTGCCCGACCCGCAGTATGACAGCGGCTGGGTGAACTTCACCGCCGGAAATGAGCTGGTGCTGGCCCACGGCCTGGGCACCCAGCCCGTTCTGGTGTTCATTACCTACCGCGACAACTACAGCTCGACGATCGAGAAGCACCTGGCGGTCACAAATTACCCCGTCGGCGTGTGGCGGCAGCGCTTCACGACCTCGCATATTCTGCTGTACACCAGCTGGAGCTACGTCGCGCACGATGACAATGGCAACGGCCTGACCGTCGCGCCGATCCGCGTGCGGGCCTGGCGCAGCGGGCCGGTGAGTGGCGGCGCGATCGGCAACCTCGTCGTTAAAGAGAGCGATGGCACGCCCAGCGTGGCGAACGTCACTGAGATCCAGGTGCCCTCAACCTGGCTGACCGACCTCGGCGGCGGCAAAGTGCGGCTGACCGCGAGTGGCGGCGGTGGTGGGGGCAGCCCGATCAGTGTGAGCGAGCAGGATGGTGGCCCGAGCATCGCCGAGGTCGTCAGCCTGATCTTCCCGAACGACAGCCTCACGGATCTTGGCGGCGGCGTCGTGCAGATCGACCTGGCCAGCGCCGGCTCTGGGAGCGGAAGTGGCTCAGGCGCGTTTGTCGCGCACGCCAGCCCAACACCAAATCCGGATGGGGCGATCACAACGTTCACGCTCCCCACACCTGCCAGGCCGGGCAGCATGGTGGTGGGCATCAAGTCAAGCGGCGAGACCCGCTACCGGTTGCTCGATACCACCGATTACAGCGAAAACGCCTACGGGCCGAACGCGGCGTTGTTCGTCACCCCGACCACCAGCCCGGCACCCTATGCCGGCTATGGATCGACCGGCGACCCGGCCAGTTTCACCGATGCCAATAGCGGCACCGGATGCGGATGGAACTATTACGGCAATGTGTACATCTCCTTCGACCTGACCACGCCGAAAACCATCGGTCGCGCCACCACGATGGCCATGACAAGTGGCGGCTGGAGCGGGCCGCAGCATGTACGCTGGGAGTATTCGGACGATGCCAGCGTATGGAGCGAGGCTGCGAGCCTGGTCGCCGATGCCGACGGCGACGGGCACGTTGCATCCTACACCTGGGCCACCGTGGGCGCACACCGCTACTGGCGGCTGTATGTCATCGACAGCTGGGTGGGCGGCGGCGGCTACACGCTGGCAATGCGCGAGATTACCTTGCACGAGGTCAACGACACGTCGGGCGGCTTCAGCCTGAGCAGTGCGCCACTCTCGACCGACACGCTGATGGTGATGTACCAGGAGCCGGGCGGCTCGGGCGGCTCGGGCAGCGCCGGCGACGGAACCGGCGGCATGCTCACACTCTTTTCCGCGTTCTACTAGGAGCAGCGATGGCAGCAACACCACAATTCGTAAGCGCCGCCAACCTTGGCTGCGCCAAATTTCAGAACAGCGACGGCACGACGGGCAAAACTGTGTTTACGGTGGGAAGCAACGGCAGCCGCGTACTGGCGATGGTGGCCACATCGGACAGTCTCAGCGCCCTGCAGTTCACTCTCACGCTGGAGCGGAGCAGCGTGAGCTACAAAGTGGACACCTTCACCGTTCCGGGCGCAGATCTGAGTCAGCCGACCACGAACTGGAACATGCTCGACCCGGAGTGGCTGCGCTGGCTTGACCCCAACGAGCCCCACTTGATCTTGCCCTCGGGTGTGACGCTGAAGGTAACGCCCATTGCGGCGGTGCCGAGCGGCAAAGAGGTCAGCATCATCGTCATGGGAGGCGATTTCTAATGTACGGCTACCCACGCCGACAAACCAAGCGGCGCTTGCTGCCCACAACCGCGTTATTCGACCCATCGGGCGACAGCAGCTGCACTGGCTGGTGGCGAACCGACTCGAACGTCACCGTCAGCAACGCGAACCACCAGCTCGTGAACGGCTGGACATCCAAGCTGCCCTCGGCGTTGGGCCTCGTCGGCGCAGGGTCGTCGCCGTGGCTGAACATCCCAAGTCTTACGAACGGCTTCCCTGGCATCATGGGCTGGGGCAACGAGAATTGGAACAGCTCCGGCGTCGCCGCGGACGGCGATCGCTCGTTCACCTATACGTTCGTGCTGCGGACGATGCGCTGGTATACCACCAACACCTGGCTGATCAACGTCGATAATATGATGGGCGTTGGCTATTGGGACGGCTATTTGCGCCCGCTGCATCCCTATATCAGCTGGTGGAACTGCATGGATGGCGCCTACTACCCGAACGGCAACGCCAATGTGCTGGTCGGCTCGGTTCGCATGCAGCCCTACGACGAGGCCGGCGGTGACCTGCGTGGCAAGTGGAAATTCACCTACGGCACCAACTTCTACGGCCCATACACGCAAAACAGCGATTGGGGCGACCGCGTGCTCAATCCATCACGGTCGCTGCGGCTCTATGGGTACGCCGGCGGCCACCAGGCCTGGCACGAGGTCATCACCTTCCGGCGGCATCTCGACGACACAGAGATCCTGAATATGCACACCGCGCTGCTCTCGCAGTACGGCGCGATTTAACAGAGGAGAAACCAATGCCCGTCATCATCGACAACACCCCGCCTGCGGGACAGTGGTACACCGCAATCGCCGGCATCGTGCAGACCGCAATTACTGTGGTCGAGACCCTGCAGCGCGCCGCGTTGGTGTACGAGGCCAACGAGATCGCGGCGCTCATCAACGCCGCCACGGCAGGCCACGCCGTCGAGGGATCGACCATGACCAAGGAGCAGGCCGAAGCGCTGAACCTGTTGATCACGACCTTCGGCGCATATCTCAACACGCCGATGGTGGAAGGCGGCTTGAAACCGATTAACGTGCTCTATCGCAAGTGGCCCGCGCCAGTGACCGACTAGCATGCCCTACCCGATAGTGCTGGCCGATGGCCTCTACCGCATTGCAGTGCTCTGGACATATCAACATCTGCAAAACATCACGATGAGCGACCGAACACGGCGCGTCCTGAAACGAAGGATTCGCTGTGTTTTCTATTCGCTTTCTGCTGCACAGTATGGCGCTGCTCGGATTTGCGCTGTTCCTGGCGCGCTGCGCCGGCATCGCCGCAGCCGTCGAGCCACTGCTGCGTGGCGATATCGTCGCCTGGACCGGCGAAGCCAGCGCAGGAACGACCTTCAGCTACAGTGTCTCGGTCTTCTCCAATGCCGCGACACCTTCTCTAGCGACCGTCACATTCAACCTCGACCGCCGACTGACCGCACTCCCTGATCATCGCACAGACAATTGTGTCGGGACGCGGCCAGTCGTCTGCACCTTCTCGATCTACGCCGATCATCCAGGCTCAGCTACGATAACCGTTCGCGTGAATCATGGGGTGTGCGGGCTTCCGCTCACCTCCAGCGCAATCATGCGCGACGATCGCGGCTCCTTCTCGGCCGACAGCACCAGTGTGGGGCTGTGGGGCCGCTGTTCCCTGTATTTGCCAGTAGCACGAAAGTAACACCGCACCATGACACCCAACCCACGCATCCCCAATTTCGATCTGCACGGTGCCTTTCCGTTCGGTAGTCACGACGACGCGCAGGGCGCGCCGACGTTCAGTACGTTCACGCTGGCGGATCATGCCTTTGAGTATGTCGGCCTGGCGTTGACGCGCGCTGAGTTTGCCGGGTATGTTGATGGCTATGATTTCGGCAAGATCCCGCCCTCGTACATCGTGTTCCATCACACCGCGATCCCTTCGACCAAGGCCGCGCGCTTTCCGAGCGGTGCGGTGTGGGACGACCACGAAGACGGTCTGAACGAGGCCCAAATCAAGGCCAAACGTCTGGCGCAGCTGGCCGCGATCCGCGATTTCTACATTCATCAGTACGGTTGGAGCGCCGGGCCACACCTGTTCTGTGACGACACGTACATCTACTTGATGACCCCGATGGCGAATATCGGGATCCACGCCGCAGAGGGCAACAGCACCCGTATCAATGGCAAACTCGCCTACTCCATAGGAATTGAGTGCGTTGGCTACTATGAGAAGGTCGTGTGGCCGCTGGAGCTCCAGCGCAACGTCGGATTCGCGGTGGCCACGCTCCAGCGCAAGCTGAAAACCTTCGAGCTGCGCGCCGGCGGGAAATGGAAGGATTTAGGGGCGCATTGTCTCTATAATAAGCCATCCTGCCCAGGCGCGGCGATCACCCCCGACTTTTACGTGAAAGTCTGCCAGGACGCGGCCACGCAGCTCGACGCCACTGGCCAGGTCAAGGCGTTGAGCGTGCATCCGAAGCTGTTGGGCGCGTGGCAGCTGAGCGGTGGCGTGTGGCTGAAGGATCGGCTGACGCCGGGCTTGCCGACCGCGCCAGCATTCGTGGGGAAAGATGGCATGCTCTACGAGGCGTTCGAACGCTCCGTAGCGCGTCTGAAAGCCGATGGCGGCGTCGACTGGCTGCTGCTGAATGAGGTCGCAGTGTTGAGCACACCGGTGACTTGACATGCGCGCATGAACGGCGTTACAATGCCGTATCCAAGCGTTCCACTAGAGAAAGGGGTCATCCTTGAGCGACCGTGGAAAAAGCGGCCTGTATGGTCTCGCCAATCTCTCCAGCGATGTGGCAGCCAAAACACAGGGTATGACCGAGCGGCAGATTCGTGAGGACTTCGAACCGCGTGCGACGTCATCATGGCACGCCTCGAAGCCGGTGAGCGCGTCTCGATCGCCAACTTCGGCGCCTGGCGGCCCACCGAACGCGGGCCACGCA
>LJCR01000709.1 GCA_001399705.1 Kouleothrix aurantiaca | reverse complement strand
CTCGTGTCCACGCTCCAGTCGGCCAGCAGCGCCAGGTTGCCCAGCAGCACCGCCTGCCCATCCACCACTGCCGTGATGCCGCGCCCCGGCGTCGCCTGAAACGACTCGGGCTGCGCCAGCGCCAGGCCGCGCTCCTCGGCGGCGCGCACAATTGCCGCGCCAAGCGGGTGTTCGCTGCCCTTCTCTGCTGATGCCGCCAGCACCAGCAAGTCGTCAGAAGTCGGAAGCGAGGAGTCAGAATGAGTCTCTGCAATACCGCTATGCTCTTTCAGCGCTAGTTCCTGACTCCTGACCCTTGACTCTTGACTCCTGACGATGTCCGTCACCACCGGCTTCCCCTGCGTGATCGTGCCGGTTTTATCGAGCACCACGGTGGTGATTGCGGCGGCGCGCTCCAGACTTTCGGCGTTCTTGATCAGGATGCCGTGCGCCGCGCCCGTGCCGGTGCCGACCATAATGGCCGTCGGTGTTGCGAGGCCCAGCGCGCACGGGCAGGCAATCACCAGCACCGCGACCGCGAAGATCAGCGACTGCGTGAAGCCCACGCCGCCAATGAAATACCAGCCCAAGAAGGTCAACAGCGCGATGCCGATCACGGCCGGCACAAACACCGCCGCCACGCGATCGACCAGGCGCTGCACCGGGGCGCGGCTGCCCTGCGCCTGCTGCACCAGCGCAATGATCTGGGCCAGCGCCGTTTCTTTGCCCACGCGCGTTGCGCGCATCTGGAAGCTGCCGGTGGTGTTGAGCGTCGCGCCAATCACGGCGTCGCCAACGTTTTTCTCGACTGGCAGACTTTCGCCGGTGATCATGCTTTCGTCGAGGCTGGAATGCCCGCCGACCAGCACGCCATCCACCGGCACTTTCTCACCCGGCCGCACCACCACCACATCGCCCTTGCGCAGCTCGGCCACCGGAAGGTCGACCTCCGCGCCACCGCGCAGCACGCGTGCGGTTTTAGGCTGCAAGCCAACCAGCGCCTTGATGGCCGCGCCGGTCTGGCTTTTTGCGCGTGTCTCAAGATACTTGCCCACCAGAATCAGCGTGATGATCAGCGCCGCCGTTTCGAAGTAGACGTGGCCGGACATGCCGAAGGCCAGCAGCGCGACGCTGTAGAAATAGGCCGCCGACGAGCCCATGGCGATCAGGGTGTCCATATTGGCGGTGCGCGCCTTGAGCGCCTTCCAGGCGTGGACGTAGTAGTCCCACCCGCTGTAGAACTGCACTGGCGTCGCCAGGGCGAAGAACAGCCAGTTCAGCAGGTCGGCGCGGGCGGGGTAGTGCATCAGCATCGTGCCGCCGTGGCCCATGGCGTCTTCATTTGCGGCCCAGAAGGCGGTGAGCCAGGGCTGAATAAAGCCGAAGTCACGCGCCATGGAGAGCACGAACAAGGGCACGCCCAGCGCCACGCCAACGATCAGCTTGCGCCGCTTGTCGGCCAGCTCGCGGGCGCGGGCGGCGGCCTCGACATCCTCGGCGTCGTCCGCGCCGGCGGGGGTTTCGATCACGCCATAGCCGGCATTCTCGATCGCGCTTTTCAGCTCGGGCCAGCCCGCCGCCGTGGGCAGGTAGCTCACGCTGGCCTGCTCGCTGGCGAGGTTAACGCTGGCGTCGAGCACGCCCGGCACCTTGCGCAGCGCCTTCTCCACGCGGTTCACGCACGACGCGCAGGTCATGCCGGTGACAGGAATATCAATCTGGTCGGTGATGGTGCCGTAGCCGGCGCGCTCAACCGCCTGCAGCAGCGCGGTCGGCGCGGCTTGCGCCGGGTCGAAGCTCACGCTGGCCTGGTCGGTCGAAAGGTTCACGCTGGCATCGGCGACACCGGGAACTTTCTTTAAGGCTTTTTCGACCCGGTTGACGCACGACGCGCAGGTCATGCCGGTGACCGGGAGCGTTATTTGTTGTGTTGCCATTGTTATTTTGGGGTTTTGAGTGCTGAATGTTGAGTTTTGAGATTGCCAGGAGCAACACTCAACTCAACAGCCAGCACTCAAAATTCAACCCTATACCTGCGCGACTTCGTCGTAGCCGGCCTCGTTGATCGCGGCGACAATCGTGCCAGCGCTGACCTCGGGGGCGTGTTCCACCGTCACCAGCTTGCTGTCGAGCGCGACATTGACCTTCTGCACGCCCGGCACCGCCGAAACCTCTTTGGTGATGGCGTTGACGCAGTGCTGGCACGAAATACCGGGAACCTGAAAGCGTTCGGTTGTCATTGCATTGCTCCCTTTCTTCACCCCCTCCCAGGGGGGATGGGAAAACTATACCACCAGCGCAATGGTCTGTCAATCATTCCCAAGAAGGAGGGCAGGGCATTTCAAGTTCAAAATTTATCCACAGATTACGCAGATTACGCAGATTAGGGATCTCATATCTGTGTAATCTGCGTAATCTGTGGATCGATCTCGTGCTTATTCCAAAGTTGCCACAGGTCTGGGGCGGAGATCGGACACATCGCCGTCTTCCAGCACCGCGCGAATGCGCCGCACGCCCGCGCTGGCCGCGCCTTCCTTGACGATGCGAAAGCGCCCCAGCTCACTGGTGTGCGCCACGTGCGGGCCGCCGCAGATTTCCTTGCTGAAATCGCCAATGCTGTAGACATTCACACGCTCGCCGTAGCGCTCGCCAAACAGCCCGATTGCGCCCGAATCGCGCGCCGCCTCGACAGTCATTTCCTGCGCCGCCACCGGCAGGTCGCGCGCGATCTGCGCGTTCACCAGCACCTCGACCTCGGCAAGCTGCGAGTCGCTCATGCGCTCGCCGTGCGCAAAATCGAAGCGCAGCCGCTCGGCGGTGATGTTGCTGCCGCGCTGTTCAACATGCGGGCCAAGCACCGAGCGCAGCGCGGCCTGCAGCAAATGCGTGGCGGTGTGCAGGCGCGTGGTTTCGGGCCGGCGCTCGGCCAGGCCGCCACGGAAGCGCGC
>LJCR01000708.1 GCA_001399705.1 Kouleothrix aurantiaca | reverse complement strand
GGATCTGGAGGTCGTGCGCCAGGTCGTGACCGACGCGGAGCGGGATGCGGACGCGGCGAACGTGGCGCTCTTCCGTGTCGCGTTCGATCCGCGCATCGTAATGCTCGATGGGCAGAAGCTGGAGCATGTTGTCGGCCTGCCGTACACGGTCGGCGACCTGACCTACGGCGCGACCGAGATCACGGCCGCGCGCTGCGGCAACCAGCGCCTCGCCGCCGAGCTGTGGGTGGAGGGCCTGAGACCCTGATGCCCGCTCGACCAAAAGATCAGCTCGCCGTTGTCACCCTGATTTGTGGCTACGGCGGGCATCCCTACGAGGTGCCATACGCGCAGCGCAATCGGCAGTTCTGCAGCAGGCAGCATGCCAATGCGGCGCATGCCGAAGGGCGCTGGCAGTGTCCAGCGGGGTACTCGACGATTGACGACCTGGCCGAGCGCTACAGGTACAGCCGGTGCCACATCGCGCGGTTGATTGCCGCCGGCGCGATCGAGGTCGAGTACGAGGAGCGCTACCTGATCAGCGCAGCGCAGGAGGATCGCGCGAAACGGAACGGTGCGTTCGAGCGAGGGAAATGGGAGAAGGCGGCAAAGCCGCTGGTCTTGGCGCGCGCACAGCGCTAGGGCCGGCTACAAAGCGAGGGACACAGTGACAATCGAGGTACTGGAACGCGTGGTCGGTGAGCCGGCCACACAGGTGGATTTTAGCGACGGGCGCGAGCATGCGCCGCTCGTCGCGGTCGGCGTGATGGAGCCCTGGTTTATCCTCGGGAGGCATGATCGGTGCGAGTACCGGCTGGTCAGCGCCAGCCGGCTGAAAGAGAACTTGGGCCGCGATTACGATGCGTGGTGGCTGTATCCGGATGAAGCGTTCGATAGCCAGCAGGAGGCCGCGCTGGCGCTGGCCGACATCCTGGATCCAGCCGGCTGGCGGCAGAAACCCAGGCGGAATGTGCTCATCCTGGATCGAGATGTCGGCGAGCTCATCGCCCGCCTCGACTCTGGCCAGCGTGAGGCGATGGCTACTGCGATTGACTTCGTGGTCGATAAGATACTGATTCCGTTTGGAGAAACCACTAGCTTCGACAGCTGGCAGCAGGCCGATCGGGAGGCTGGCCAGCCCTGGACGGCGGTTGACTACGACGACGCGATACGCCTGTTGCAGACGCTGCAGGCATTGATGGAGGGCAACAATGCACCAATCATTATCGGATCTCAGACAGGAGCAGATGTTGGCGATGATAGCGGCGATCGCGCCGACCGCGCCGCCTGACGAGGAGCACGACATGGAGGCCGGCCTGGTCGAGCACGCGCTGGACGTGCTCCGCACGGTCGGACTGACGCTCTCCGAGTTCGTGGAGTTGGAGGAGCGGCCGGAGCAGTTTGGGGGAACAGAGAACCAGGGCTGGCACATCGTCATCAGAGCGCTGCTGCGACAGCACTGGTCGGAGATCACCGAGACGCTGGTGCCACCGTTCGAGTTTCACGGCGACCAACAAATCATCTATCGCGCTAGTCAGGAATTTCAGATGATGGTCAGCAATCTCCTGAGCAACGAGCGCCTGAACGGCAGCCTCACCGTCGATGTGACCCGCGCCGACGTGGATGCCGCGTTATGGCGCTGGCTGGAGAAAGCTATCCAGCGCATTATGGAGGACACACCCTGGTATACCGGAATGCCTTCTTCTAATTTCCATTACCTCTACGAGGAGTGCATGCGCGACGTGCGGAACGCCCGCCGTCGCGAGGAGCAAGCGAAGAATGAGCCTGACACTGGTGACAGATTTGCTGCCGATGGCGCCGCACCTCCCGCGTGAGACGTGGAGCCATAGAACGGTCGGCATGGGCGGCGTCGAGCTGATCACACTGCACGATGGCGCGTATGATCGGGAGTATCTCTTTTCGTTAATTGATGGCGCACTCAACAGTGACCAGCAGCTTGATCAGCTGGCGGTGGACGTGCATGAGGTGGTCGAGCGGCTGCACTGCCCCCGGCCGCCGCGCCCATGTTGGGCACTGAACCCCTCCCTTCGGCCGCGTGAAAACGCGGCCTTTTAGGTCTCAAATTGTTATCGACTTTGCTACGATCCTCGTGATATACTGAAAGTCAGGCCCAGGCAGCGAATACGCGCCGCTCGTTTTCGTAGCGCGTGTTGCTGCCGATGCCGCGATCCTCCCAAACTTTCTCCCTGCGTGACGCCCTGCTCGAGCAGGCGCGGCGTGAGATGCTCCGCCGCAAACAGGCGACCGCGGAAGCCAAGACCTTCCCCGAATGGCTGGCCGAGGTATCGCCGGATTTCCACTGGGATTGGGCCTATCTCCAATACATTCAGGCGCAGCTGCAGCGGGTCACCGACGGCGATATCCGCAAGCTGATGATTTTCTGTCCTCCTCGTCATGGAAAAAGCGCGATGAGCACGGTGCGCTACCCCGCGTACCGGATGGAACAGAACCTCAACATGCGGGTGATGCTGGGCTGCTACGACCAGAGCCTGGCCAACCTGTTCTCACGCCAAACACGCCGCATCGCGCAGGATCGTGGGTTGCGCGGCGGCGAGATCCGGGCGCAAGACGAGTGGGAGACGATCGGCGGCGGCTCCTTCCGCGCCGTCGGCGTGGGCGGTGGTATCACCGGCCGCGGCGCTGACCTGATTGTGATCGACGACCCGATCCGGTCGCGCGAGGAGGCCAACTCCGAGCGCTGGCGCGACAAGATTTGGGACTGGTACACCAACGACATCTACACCCGGCTGGAGCCGGGCGGCGCCATAATTTTAATCCAGACTCGCTGGCACGAAGACGACCTGGCCGGCCGCATCCTGGCCAGCCCGGACGGCCCGAATTGGACGGTCATTCAGCTGCCGGCCGAGGCAGAGCAAGATGACCCGCTGGGCCGCGAAGAGGGCGCAGCGCTCTGCCCCGAGCGCTTCGAC
>LJCR01000707.1 GCA_001399705.1 Kouleothrix aurantiaca | reverse complement strand
TGATGCCCTTGCAGCCCAGGCTGAACGCCAGCTCGTAGGCTTCGCGCACCTGCTCGGGCGTGGCCTCGTAGCTGAAGTTAATCGTCTTCGAAATCGCGCTGTCGGTGTGCTCCTGGAAGGCACCCTGCATGCGCACGTGCCACTCGGGCTGAATATCGTGCGCTGTCACAAAGGCGCGCTGCACCGCGGCCGGCACGCCGTCGTGGTGGATGTGGCCAGTGTCGGCAATGCGTGCCATCAGCTCTTCTGAATACCAGCCCTCGCGCTGAGCGCGATCCACAAAATCGGGGTTGATGTCGAGCATGCGCGCGTCGGCCTGGTAGCGCCAGAACGCCACCGCGAAGATCGGCTCGATGCCCGACGAGCAGCCGGCGATCATCGAGATCGTGCCAGTTGGGGCGACGGTGGTGACGTTGCAGTTGCGCAGCTTGCGCTCGGGGCGGATGCGCTTGCCATCCTTGTCGCGCGCGCAGGTCGCATCCGGCCCCCAGATGCTGCGCTCCCACTCGGGGAATGCGCCGCGCTCGGCGGCAATCTGCTCGGAAGCAACCTTGCTTTCCTCATCCACAAATTCCATCACCTTGCGGCCCAGCTCAACGCCCTCGGCCGAGTTGTAGGGCACGCCCAGGCGGATCAGCATGTCGGCCCAGCCCATCACACCCAGGCCAATGCGGCGGATGCGCTGCGAAAGCTCAGCGATCTGCGGCAGCGGGTAGTGGTTGGCGTCGATCACATTATCGAGCAGGCGCGTGCTCTGGCGCACCGCCTCGCGCAGGCCGTCCCAGTCAATCGCGCCGGCCTCGTCGACGAACTTGCCCAGGTTGATCGAGCCCAGGTTGCAGACATCGTAGGCCAGCAGGGGCTGCTCGCCGCACGGGTTAGTGGCTTCGTAATCACCCAGCGCGGGCACCGGGTTATACTTGTTCGCCTGGTCGATAAAGAACAGGCCCGGTTCGCCGGTGGCGTGCGCGCACTGCACAATCAGGTCGAACACCAGGCGCGCCGGCAGGCGACAGGGCTGCCCCTTCGCCACCAGCACTTCGCCGGTGACCGGGTGCTTCAGGCCTTCGCGGCTGGCAACATACACCTCGCCGGTGCGCGGGCTGATCAGGTCGTAGTCGGTATCGGCGCGCACCGCTTCCATAAAAGTGTCGGTGATGCCAACCGAAATGTTGAAATTGGTGACCTTGCTGAGATCCTGCTTGACGGTGATAAACTCCAGGATGTCGGGGTGGTCGACGCGCAGAATGCCCATGTTGGCGCCGCGCCGCGTGCCGCCCTGCTTGATTGCTTCGGTCGAGTGGTTATACACATCCATGAAGCTGACCGGCCCCGACGCTACGCCCATCGTCGAGCGCACCACATCGTTGCGCGGGCGCAGGCGCGAAAAGCTAAAGCCAGTGCCGCCGCCGCTCTGGTGGATGAGCGCCTGGTGCTTGAGCGTCTCGTAGATGCTGCTCAAGTCGTCGTCCACTGGCAGCACAAAGCAGGCCGAAAGCTGGCCAAGCGGCCGGCCGGCGTTCATAAGTGTTGGGCTATTCGGCTCGAAGTAGCCCTGCGTCATCAGGCGGTAGAACTGATCGGAGCGGGCGCGCACCGCCGCCGGATCGGCGCCGTAGCGGGCATCGACCTCGGCCAGCGTGTCGGCGACGCGGCGAAACATGGTTTCGGGTGTTTCGGCCACGCGCCCCTGGTCGTCCTTAATCAGGTAGCGCTTCTTCAGGACCGTCAGCGCAATGTCGGAAAGCACCGCCGGTTGCTGATCCAGCACAGACATGGACCTACTCCTTTAGTTATGCTAAGAGCCACAGTGGCTCGCGAAACGACAAGCGTACGCGCAGAGCAAAAAAAGCACCAAACTGCGCCGGCGGCGGCCCGCCGTCGCGTTGGTGAAAGGGTTAATGCGCGAATAGTATGTAAAGTAAATGCTGCGTTAAGTCAAGCAGAGTGATTGAGACAGATGCGGCCACGATATGATGAGGGCGTGCAAGTATCCACAAATTTTCCACATATTGTATAGTTTCTACAAAATATAGCCTAAATGTGGGCAGCGGTAGTCTAGCACAGACAATCTACCCTGTCAAGCGTCTGCGCAGGATGAAATAACCATTTACATTGCTCGGTAGTACGTGCTGTGTTGCGCCGTGTTATAATAAGGCCGGCGTTGCCGGGGCGCAGAATACCGGGCCTGGCCACAAAGGAGTGCCGTATGGCGGCCGAAATTGAGCCGGCGTGCAGCTGGTGCGGCGCAAAAGATGCGCTGGAGCTGATTGATTTTGATGTAAAAGTCGCCAACCCGCAGGTCGATTTCGACCATGCGATCTACCGCTGCCCCCTTTGCACCAAGCTCACCGCCACGGCCAGGTGGGGCAATCAGAGCTTTGTCTATAAAGCGCTCGAATATCCACGCGCCTTTCGCAGCCCGGTGTATGTGCTGGTGTACCCGGTGGCCTGCGCGTGGTGCGGGCGCGCCGATTTGATCGAGCCGGAAGAAATCAACGCTACTGTCGGCAACCCGGCCAGCGCGCGGCATCACTACGACATCTACGCCTGCCACGCCTGCAACCGCTACACCGCCCTTTCCTACCTCGGGCAAGTTTTCACCTATCCCGCCACACAGGATGAGCGCTACCCATCGATGTATTACCTGGAAGTTGGCGAAACCGCCGCGTAAGAGCGCGGCGGATGGTCGTTTTGCGCATTTTGACCATAAATTGACGCTCTTGGGAGATTGTGCTACAATACACAAGGCTTGAATTGCCCCATTAGAATGCGAAGAAATGACATTGTTGGCGCCCTGACACAGGTGACCCATGTTTTAGGTGCGCTGGCACATAGCGTACAATTACCCTGGTGACCTGGGAGCAAACAAATTGCTCAATTCATCTGGCGTCGTGGGACGCCGCTAGAGGGAGACACGCATGGCAGAAC
>LJCR01000706.1 GCA_001399705.1 Kouleothrix aurantiaca | reverse complement strand
GTGTTGAGTAGGCGCGGGCCTGCTTGCCGCAACAGGAGGACGTATGAAACTACCGCTTTCGTGGCTGAAAGAGTTTGTCGATATTTCCATGCCCACCGAGCAGCTGGCCGAAAAGCTGACGCTCTCGGGGCTGGAAGTGGCCGAGATCACGCGGGTTGGCGTGCCCGGCGCGGAGCTGCCCTGGGACCCCGACAAGATTCTGGTGGGCAATATTCTGGAAGTGCGCCAGCACCCCAACGCCGACCGCCTGGTGCTCGCGGATGTCGATTATGGCGCGGCCGAGCCGCACACCGTCGTCACCGGCGCGCCGAACCTGTTCCAGTATCGCGGGCTGGGCCGGCTGTCGCACCCGCTCAAGGGCGTGTACGCCAAGGAAGGCGCCGAGCTGTACGACGGCCACGCCGAGGGCCAGGTCAAGGTCAAGCTCAAGGGCCGGCCGGTGCGCGGCGTCATGTCCGACGCCATGCTTTGCTCGGAAAAAGAGCTGGGCATGTCTGACGAGCACGAGGGCATTATCATCCTGCCCGACGACGCGCCGGTTGGCACGCCGCTGCGCGACTACCTGGGCGACGAAGTGATCGAGATCGACATTCTGCCCAACACGGCGCGCGCGCTTTCGATCCTCGGCGCGGCGCGTGAGATCGCCGCGCTGACCGGCGCGGAGTTGCACATTCCCGACATGCAGTACGAAGCGACCGGGCCGAGCATCGACGGGCGCGTGCAGATCACGGTTGAGGAGCCCGACCTGTGCCCGCGCTTCAGCGCCACGCTGATCGAAGGCGTGAAAATCGGCCCGTCGCCGCTGTGGATGCAGCGCCGCCTGACGCTGGCCGGCATGCGCCCGATCTATAACATCGTCGATGTATCGAACTACGTGATGCTTGAGCTGGGCCAGCCCAACCACACCTACGACGCCGACAAAGTTGCCAATCAGCACCTGATCATTCGTCAGGCGAAGCCGGGCGAGCGCATCACCACGCTGGATGGCAAGCAGCACGAGGTCTACCCGGTGCCGGGCACCAACCTGCCGGCGCTGCTGGTGTGCGACGCGGCCGGCCCGAACGGCGGTGTGGCTGGCGTAATGGGCGGCGCGGCCACCGAAGTGAGCGAAACAACTACGCGCGTACTGATCGAGGCGGCGAACTGGGAGCCGACGATCATCCGCAAAATGGCGCGCGGCTTCAAGCTGCCCTCCGAGGCGTCGCGGCGATTTGAGCGCGGCGTGGATATTGAGATCGCGCCACTGGCGCAGCGGCGGGCGCTCCAGCTTATGCAGCAGGTAGCGGGCGGCACAATCGCGCAGGGCCAGATCGACGAATATGCGCGGCCATGGGCATCGCCCGTGCTCGACCTGACGCCGCGTGAGGTTGCGCGCATTCTGGGCATCACGCTCAGCGCGGAAGAAATTGCCGCGCTGCTGCGCCCGCTCGGCTTTGGCTGCGAGGTGGTGGGCGATGGCGCGGCGGTGCGCGTGACGGTGCCGAGCTTCCGGCAGGATGTGACCATTCTGGCCGATCTGTGCGAAGAAGTGGCGCGCATGTATGGCTACGACCGCATTCCCACCACGCATCTGGCCGACGACCTGCCCGAGCAGGCGGCCAACCCGTCGCTGGAGCTGGAGGAAAAGGTGCGCGACGTGCTGGTGGGCGCAGGGCTGGACGAAGCGATCACCTATTCGCTGACGAACATGGCGGCGGTGGCGAAGCTCGACCCGGCCAGCGCCGACGCGGCGCAGTTCCTCAAGCTCGCCAACCCAATCACGCCTGAGCGCGAATACCTGCGCCGCTCGGGCCTGCCGACGCTGCTGGAAGCGCTGGCGAACAACCTGCGCGAAAAAGAGCGCGTGCTCCTGTTCGAAATTGGCCGCATCTACCTCAAGCACGACGGCCAGGTGCTGCCCGACCAGCCGCGTGTGCTGACGCTGGCGCTGGCCGGCGAGCGCGAGCAGCGCTCGTGGCACGCGCCCAGGCCCGAGCTGATGGATTTCTTCGACCTCAAGGGCATTGTCGAGACGCTGCTCGCGCGCCTGAACCTGACCGAGCAGGTGCGTTTCGCGCCGCTCACCGACGACGCGCGCTTCCACCCGGGCCGCGCCGCGCGGCTGGAGCTGCGCCCGGCTGGCAAGGGCAAGCAGGCCAGCGACGCCCCCGGCGAGTCATTGGGCGTGCTGGGTGAGCTGCACCCCGCCGCCCGCGAGCGCCTGGAGATCGATTTGCCGCGCGTGCTTGCGGCCGAGCTTAATCTTGAGCGCTTGATTGCGCTGGCGCAGCCGACCGTCTACAAGGCGATCTCGCGCTTCCCCGCAACCACGCAGGATCTGGCGATGGTGGTGGGGCTGGATGTGCCGGCCGAGCAGGTTGCGGCGGCGATTCGCAAATATGCCGGCGGCGACCTGGAGGCGCTGGAGCTGTTCGATGTGTACGCCGGGCCGCAGGTGGGCGAGGGCAAGCGCAGCCTGGCCTACCGGCTGACCTTCCGCGCCCCCAATCGCACGCTCAGCGACGCCGACGTGAACAAGGTGCGCGCCAAGATTGTGCGCGGGCTGGAATATGACGTGAAGGCGGCGATTCGCGGCTAGAGCGCTTTCAGCAGGGGGATGGGAGATGGGGAATAGCGGTTGGCGATTGCAATGCTGACGTTCATTCCTGATTTCCGCATCCCCTTCTTGATAATGCGCTAGGACACCGACGACTACATACGGCATCAGAACGACAAAGGACGGAAGATCGCTCGATCTTTCGTCCTTCATCATTCGTTGTTTGTCTCGTCGGCGGGCGGGCGCAGCGCGGCGCGGATCTGGTCGGCCAGGTCTTCGACCGGGCGCATGATCAGCAAGAGGTTTGCAAGCTGCTCGGGCGGAAGCTCGCCAAGCTGCTCGGGCGGCAGCGCGGCCAGCAGCTCGCGCACGCGCTCGCGCAGCGCGCCAGACGGGG
>LJCR01000705.1 GCA_001399705.1 Kouleothrix aurantiaca | reverse complement strand
CCCACGAAGGCAAATTTAACTAACTGCTTCACCAATTCATGCCCTAAGTCTCCTTGATATACCAAGAACATTTCCTTGAGCGCCCGCGTAATCACTCCTAGTTTCGCTCCGGTCGCCACTCCCGCTAGTCGCGGATGGTGTGTGACCGGAATCTCCTTGAACCTGTAACCCATCCTGCCTAGCCGAGTAAGAATCTCTGCTGAAATCATCGCCCCGCGCGATGATACGTGTTCCGCGACCGGCTTGATTACCGATGAGCGGATTAGCTTGAATGCACAATCGATGTCTTTTACGTTCAAGCCGAAGAGCATCCTATTGAGCACCTTCCATCCAAAGGCATTTAGTAGCCTCAAGAACGGGTCATTCCGCTCCTTGCGATACCCGATGATAACATCGAACTCACTGGTAAAGTTGATTAACTTGTCTAGCTCATTCAGGTCAAATTGACCATCAGCATCGCTAAAGAAAGTCCACTCTTTAGTAGCATTAAGAAACCCGCTCAACAGTGCTGCACCATAGCCCAAGTTGGTTGGATGATTTATGAGTTTGAGCCTCGGGTGGTCTTGCATTAACTCGGTTACAATTTCCTGCGTTTGATCCGTACTTCCGTCATTAATGACAAGGATTTCATAATCTTTAGCAAACCTCTCTGCCACTTCTAATGCTTCTAATAGCGTCTTCTTGATATTTTGTGCCTCGTTGAAGGCCGGGAAAAAGATAGAAAGACTATGTTGCTTCTGCATTAACGAGCTAATCTCTTTTCAATAAATACACATCTCCTGATTTCCTGAAAATCATTGATTCGTCAAGATTGTTACTCTCAAAATCACTGCTTTTAATAAGATACAGGAAGGTTTCCCCTTCAGCCGGAAGTGTCCCGGTGATTTCCGATGCTCGAATCATTCTCACATTCTTTAGGTCGCAGTAGTATGTTGGCCCTTGGAAGTAAAAGCCAATTAGGAATAGCTTCGTGCTATTTCTATTCAATTCAAGATCGGAGCAGACGTTTTTTAAATCCATGTTGGCGTTTGGTTGCGAAGGAAGGGCCAGCCAATTCAGAGCGCAGGAAACGAGTAAAACTAAAACGAATAATGACTCCATTATCCTTGCATCCATCGAGACTCTCATCTTAGATAACCAGAACACACCCAGCAGGAACAGAGCTGTGAACACCACTAAGATTAGCGCCATCATCTTAAATTCAAAGTGTAAATGACCTAATAGCAGCCCAGCGGTTGCGGCGAAAAACATGTAATTTTTGGTAGCTGGATATTCAGAAGGGTAGTGCAACATCCGATTGAGTGCAGCACCTATCATGACGATTAGCGCTGGATAAACTGGGAGTATATACCACGCCAATTTGTCTTTTGACAGAGAGAAAAACGCTACCAACAAAGTCGGCCATAATATGAACAGGAGCAGCCGTTTATTTCCTTTTAGGAAGTCCAACACATTTATGAATGCCACGACAGGTAATAAGAAGATAAAAGGCTTGAATGATTGAATGAGAACTTCCGCGTACCAATATACCGGAGCAGGATGGCCCTGGAAGTCACTGGTAGCCCTTTTCATGAGTTCATCAAGGAAGTAGATATTGATGAACTGCTGGCCATTTTTAAGGTAAGCAGCTATATGCCAAGGTAGCGCTACAACCATAAGACTTGCCACAAGAAGGAGTACATGCCTCCAACGGATATTTTTCCATTCTCCGGTTACGAGGCCATAAATGCCAAGGACACCCAAGGGGAAGAAACCGATTATGTTCTTTGTTAAGACAGCAAGTCCAACGGAGCACCCAACCAATAGGTAGCTCCAATAGCTTGATTTGTCTTCAATCGCTTTGGCACCGAAGTAGAAGGAGGCTGTAATCAGCAAGGTCAACAACATGTCAGTTGTGCCATTGCGCGCCATTAACACAAATTGTGAGGACGCTAGCAACACTCCAACACTAAGCAGAGCAATCTTTTTATTTTGTGTCACTTTCTCTATAAGCAGCATAGTTAATAAGACAACTCCCGTTGCGGATACGACTGAGACGAATCGGGCAGCAAATTCATTGATTCCGAAAACTTTAAAACTGATGGCGGTTAGCCAGAAGAAAAGCGGTGGCTTAAGCAACCATGGCTCAAGAGTCCACCGTAATGTAACCCACTCGTTTGAACGAACGATGTTTCGTGCGATGGCCGCGTAATTCGCTTCATCGAAATCCCATAATGTGGATGCTCCGAGGCGAAATGAAAGGTATGTGAATGAGATAAGTACCACGAATAGTAAAATCCAATGTCGTTGAAATAGCCGCAATATTCGCATTTAGCCCTATAATATCATGCAATTTCCTTCATTTTGACGTGTATAGAGCGATATTTCGATAAATTACTTGAAATGTCATCAAGAAACATCAACGCAATCCCCCATAATTTATATTATGGGGTTGATTTTTTGTGTTTAGTGTTATAGAATCGCTGAATGGTTAAAAACAACCGCGGTGTTGTTGGTATTGCTCTAGCTCTAATTGTTGTATGTATCCTCATTGGAGGCGGCTATCTTTATGTACAAAACCGCCAGGATAATACAGTAGATCCTACTCCAACTCCATCAGGCCCGACACCCACTCCAACAGGCGTGATACCTCCTGCGATGGAAATTTCCACCATTCCAACCCCTACTGACCTACGCGAGTGGAAGACCTCAAAACGCCCACACGATAGATATGAGTTTACCTTTAAGTATCCTCCTCATTGGTCGGAACACGCAAACTTGAAGAGTTTTGCTTATTATCCGTCAAATCTATCAATTGAAGACTTTAGTCTAAATTTTTTTGAAATTACCCAAGAAGAAAGAAGCGTGGAGGATGTAATAGGGTTAGTTGGTGTCGGCCAATCTTATAATCCAGTCATAAAGAGAGAAAAGTTTGAAGTGAACGGCCGGGAGGTTGATATGG
>LJCR01000704.1 GCA_001399705.1 Kouleothrix aurantiaca | reverse complement strand
CGTTGGGTTGCAAACTATGGGTTGGCCGTAACCACGAAGATACGTTTGTAGTGCGTAGTGCGTAGTGCGTAGTGCGTAGTTGGTGCATCTGCGTAATCTGTGGATGTTCCTTCGATTGTGAGCTTCGATGCAGATCAGACCAGCCCAGCCAGCCGATGCCGAGCCCGCAGCGATCCTGCTCTACTCGGCCTACACGCACGTTCAGATCACCTTTCCGCTGCGCGAAGAGCCTGCCGGCAGCTTTATCGGCCACCTCCAGCGCTACTTTGCGCAGCCGGGCAACCGCTTCAGCTACCAGCATACCGAGGTGGCCGAGGTGGATGGCGCGCTGGCGGGCGTGCTGCTGAGCTTTGGCGGCCGCGACGAGCAGCGCCTGAACGACGCAGTTGGCCCGTGGCTCCAGCACGAGGCCCACGACGACGAGTGGTACATCGATGCCCTGGCGGTGTTCAGCAACTGGGCTCGCCAGGGCGTTGGCACGCAGCTGCTCGCGCGCGCCGAGGAGCTGGCAGCCCAGCACGGCTACCCCAACATTGCCCTGAACGTCGCGGAAGACAACGCGGCGGCGCGGCATCTCTACGAGCGCGCAGGCTACGCGGTGACGCAGCAGACGACGCTGTACGAGCGGCCGTTTGTGCGCATGGTGAAGCCGCTGGAGGTGTAATTTCGTCGGGGCCTGCGCGGCCCCATTCCCCGCGCCGAAGCTGTCGGGGCCTGTGCGGCCCCGCTCCCTGCGACTCTGTCGGGGCCTGTGCGGCCCCGTTCCCCGTCCTTCGACAAGCTCAGGATAGACGCTCAAGGGCCGGCCGCGGCCCTCTGCACTCCCCGGCCGGGGCTTCGCCCCTGGACCCCGTAAAGAACGTGGCATACGGACGAAATGTTTGTGTGTCATGCCTCCGTTGTGGATGCAGCCAAGGCATCGAGCGATACAAGTGCGTGCCAGCCTGAATGCTTCTATAACAATGATACGTTCATCGTTTGCTGCCAGCTTTTTGGCACAACGGAGGCATGAGAAGCAATCTTATACTGTGGCGGCCACCTAAAATTCGGGGTTCGGGGCGATAGCCCCGACGCCGGGGTGCAGGGGCGGGCGCCGCCCCTGCGGCCTTGCGGCCTGAGCAAGCTGCTCTTGGGTTTAGGGTATTGGGTCTGGGGGTTAGGAGGCAGAAACAGGCGCAGTACCAAACCCCAAACCCTACCCTACGGCCCGAGCAAGCTGCTCTTGGGTTTAGGGTATTGGGTCTGGGGGTTAGGAGGCAGAAACAGGCGCAGTACCAAACCCCAAACCCTACCCTACGGCCTGAGCAAGCTGCTCTTGGGTTTAGGGTATTGGGTCTGGGGGTTAGGAGGCAGTACCAAACCCCAAACCCTAGTCCCTAAACCCTACCCTACGGCCTGAGCAAGCTGCGCTCTTGGGTTTAGGGTATTGGGTCTGGGGGTTAGGAGGCAGAAACAGGCGCAGTACCAAACCCCAAACCCTAGTCCCCAAACACTACCCTACGGCCCAAGCAGGCTGCCTTCAGCAAGGCACTGGCCTGGAATGCAAGGCCCTGCGGCCCGAGCAAACACCCCACCCAATGCTATAATACCCCCACACATACCGAGGATATTCTGTGACAACCACAATCGATGCTTTGCGCCGCGCCGCCGACGCCGCCCGCGCCAGCGGCGACCACGAAACTGCGATTGCAAAATATAGCGAAGCGCTGGCGCTCGTACCCGCCGAAGGTGACCCCGAGCGTGAATATATGCTGCGCTCGGGCCGCGCCGATTCGGCCTTTCTGTGGGGCAGCTACCCGCTGGCCGATGCCGACATCGGCGCGCTGCAAGCCCTGGCCCGCGGCAACCTTGCGCGCGAAGTCGAGGTGATCGAGCGCCAGGTGCTGCTGTGGCGCACCCGCGGGCAGGCAGCCAACGGGCGCGACATGGCCGAGGCCATGCTCGGGCGTGTGGCCGGGCAGCCGCGCCTTGAAGCGATATGCCTGTTTGCCCTGGCGGTGAGCAGCTACTCGCTGGGCGATTACCCGCGCCTGCACGCCGCCACCGAGCGCCTGGAAGGGCTGGCCGCCCAGCTTGGCGAGCCTGCCATCAATCTGCGCGCCCTGCACGCCTCTGTGGGGGCGAACATACTGGCTGGGCAATTTGACCTTGCGCTTCAGCGAGGCGAGCGCTACTCTGCCCTGGCGCGCGCCGAGGCTGATCGCCTGAATGAAGCCCAGGCGCTGAATTTTCTTGGTATTGTTGCGTCCGATCTTGCCAAGCAGATCGCCTACAGTAAAGAGGCGCTGCTGCTGTATGAAGCGCTTGGCGTGCGCGAGCGCGAGGCCACCGCCCGCTACAACCTTGGTATCGGCTACCAGAAGCTGGGCCTGTTTGGCCAGGCGCAGGCCTGCTTCCAGCATGCGTTGCAGATCATGCGCGCGATAGGCTCCTACGACTCAATGTCCTACCCGCTGTTCGGGCTTGGCGATGTTCTGCTCGAGATCGGGCATCCCGGCGAGGCGAGCGCGATGTTTGCTGAGGGGCGCACGAATGCCGAGGCGAGTGGCGCTTTGCGAACTGTTCTGCACTGCCAGGCTGGCATAGCCCGCGCCATCCTCAGCCACAGCCCGGGCGAGGCAGCCGCGCAGCTTCGGGCGGTTGCCGATGCGTTTGGTGAGCGTGGGATTTTTGGCGAGCAGGCCTACGCCCTGGGCTGGCTGGGCGCTGCGCAGCTTGCGGCTGGCGACATTCCCGCCGCGCTTGCGAGCACCGCCGCGGCGATCGCGCTCACTGATGCCGGCCACACCTTCGAAGATTATGGCTCCATGGAAGTCTGCTGGTGGCGTTACCAGGCGCTTCGCGCCGCCGGCGACGACGCGGCTGCCGATGAAGCGCTCCGGCGCACCTACACGATCCTGCTCGGCCGGGTCAGCACGCTCGGCGATGCCGGCTTGCGGCGCAACT
>LJCR01000703.1 GCA_001399705.1 Kouleothrix aurantiaca | reverse complement strand
CGGTGAAGGGCTTGGGCGGCTATCATCGCGCCTGCGATGCGCTGAACGCGGCGGCGGTAGACCGTTTGCGCCAGCGCAAGCACCGCGAGGCCAAGCCCTTCGCGATCATGCTGCCCGACCTTGCGACGGCGCGTTTGCTCTGCCACGTTGGCCCGGCCGAGGCTGCGCTGCTCGAATCACGCCGCCGCCCGATTGTGCTGCTGCGCCGCCGCGCCGACATCGCGCTTCCACTCGCGCCCGACCTTGCGCCGGTCTATGCGACGCTGGGCGTGATGCTGCCCTACACTCCCCTGCACCATTTGCTGCTGCGCGCCTTTGGGGCGGCGGCGCCCGGTCGCCTTGCCGTGCTGGTGATGACTAGCGGCAACCTGAGCGACGAGCCAATCGCCTTTCGCGACGACGACGCGCACGCGCGCCTCGCCACCATCGCGGATGGCGCGCTCGCGCACAATCGCGCCATTCACATGCGCTGCGACGACTCGGTGATGCACGTGGTTGGTGGGAGCGCGCAACTCCTGCGCCGTGCGCGTGGCTACGCGCCCGAGCCGATTGCGCTGGCGAACGCGAGCACAGCGCAGGTGCTTGCTGTGGGCGGCCACCTGAAGAACACGTTTTGCCTGCTGAAAGGCCGGCAAGCCTTTGTCAGCCATCACATTGGCGACCTCGAAAACCTCGAAACGCTCACGTCCTTTCGCGAGGGCATTGCGCACTACCAGCGCCTGTTCGACATCGCGCCAACGGTGATCGCGCATGATCTGCATCCCGAGTACCTTTCGACGCGGTTCGCGCAGGAGATAGGGGATAGGAGGTGGGGAATGGGAGACAGTGACGGCACTGCGCTAGACATCGCTCCCCAACTCCCAACCCCCAACCCCCAACTCCTCATCCCCGTGCAGCACCACCACGCGCACATCGCCAGTGTGCTGGCCGAGCACGGGCTGGACGGCCCTGTTATTGGCGTGGCCGCCGATGGCACGGGCTACGGCACTGACGGCGCGATCTGGGGTTGCGAGATCATGCGCGCCGACCTGCGCGGCTTTGAGCGGCTGGCGCACCTGGCGTATGTGCCGCTGCCGGGTGGCGATCAGGCCGTGCGCCAGCCCTGGCGCGTCGCGGCGGCGTACTTGCAAGGCGCATTTGGCGACAGCTGGCTCGATCTCGATATTCCGTTTGTGCGCGAAGCGCGTCTGCACGGCCCATCCCTGGGCACGCGCTGGCGTCCGCTCGCCCAGATGATCGAGCGTGGCATCAACAGCCCACCTACATCCAGCCTGGGTCGCCTGTTCGATGCGGTTGCCGCGCTGTTGGGCTTATGCGACGAAGTGGTGTATGAGGGGCAGGCCGCAATTGAGCTGGAAATGCTGGCCGCACCCGATGCGCGCCCCTACCCATTCGCCATTGCCGAAGGCGCGCCCGCACTGCTCGACGTCGCGCCGGCCATTCGCGCAATCGTGGGCGAGATCGAGCGCGGCGCGGCGCTGCCGCAGATCGCCGGGCGCTTTCACTGCACGGTTGCGGCGCTGCTGGCCGAGGCATGCGAGCGCGCCCGCGCCGCGACGGGTTTGCGCGTAATCGCCCTCAGCGGCGGCGTGTTTCAGAATCGCATGCTGCTGGAGAATATGCTCGCCCTGCTCGAACAGCGCGACTTCACGGTCTACCTCAACCGGCAGGTTCCGCCGAACGACGGTGGCCTGAGCCTGGGGCAGGCGGCGGTCGCGGCGGCGCTGGTCGAGAGTGAAAGGGTGACGGGGTGACGGGGTGAAAGGGTGAAAGGGTGACGGGGTGACGGGGTGAAAGGGTGAAAGGGTGAGCGTAGAGCGCAGAACGATGAAAGCTCATCCCAATCGTAAATCGCAAATCGTCAATCGTAAATTGATAAACCTCTGTGTCTCCGTGGTTCATTTCTCGGTCGTCGGTCGTCGGATGTAGTCGTCAGTTACCTGCAACCGGTAACCTGTTAACTTTCAAACTTGCGAACTTTCAACCTTTTGCGCTCTTTGCGGTGAAATATTCGTTCTTCATTCGTCGCCACAATCTGTAAACCTGCAAACGTGCAAACCTGCAACTCGCAAAACCTCCGTGCCTCTGTGTCTCTGTGGTTCATTCCCTGGTCGTCGGTCGTCGGTTGTCGGTCGTCTAGAAGGAGAAATTTATGTGCCTTGGAATTCCCGGCCAGATTGTCGAGATGGTCGACGACGCCAACCAGATCGCGCGCGTCGAAGTATCGGGCGTGCGGCGCAATGTGAGCGTGGCGCTGGTGCGCTCGGAGGGCATCGCGCCGGGCGATTGGGTGCTGATTCACGTTGGCTTTGCGATGAGCAAGATCGACGAGCACGAGGCGCAGTTGACGCTCGACCTCTTGCGCGAGATGGGCGAAGCGTACACCGAAGAGCTGCAGATGTTACACGAAAGCCAGATCGAGTAGGGGCGAAGCTTGTCTTCGCCCGATGAGCGCAAGGGGCGAAGCTTGTCTTCGCCCGATGAGCGCAAGGGGCGAAGCTTGTCTTCGCCCGATGAGCGCAAGGAGCGAAGCTTGTCTTCGCCCGATGAGCGCAAGGGGCGAAGCTTGTCTTCGCCCGGTGAACGGTCGTGGCGTATCGAATACGTTCGTACAAGGAAGTTGCCATATGGCCCCCGAAACCGAAGAACTGGAAAACGTCGTTGCGGTGCGTTTTGCGCGGAGCATTGCCGTGCCCGAGCCATTTTTCGCCGCCGAAGCCGGGCGCATTGCCGAGGCGTGCTGGGACATGGCGCGGCGCTTTCACGCGGGCGGACGCCTGCTGGCCTTTGGCAACGGCGCGTGCGCCACCGACGCGCAGCACGTCGCGGTGGAGTTCGTGCACCCCGTGATTGTGGGCAAGCGCGCCCTGCCGGCCCTCGCGCTCACCAACGACAGCGCGGCGCTCAGCGGCAAGGCCAACTTTGCGCGGCAGGTTGCGGTGCTGGGC